>DMPJ01000473.1:7755-8563 GCA_003456035.1 Planktothrix sp. UBA8402 | reverse complement strand
ACTCTCAACCTGATCCGATGGATTTTGTTGAGATGAAATCCCCTGTTGTTGATCGTTTGGACTTAAATCATCCTGAGAAAAGGTCATATTTTGACCTAATTATAGATGATGTTCAGGAAGGGAAAAACTTCCATGTTTCTCATCGGCTGCTTGTTGAATTGTCGGTATAAATTCAGTCCCTTTTAATCTCATACCTACTTCAAACAAAACTTCAGCCATATCATCCCGGGAGATTTTGACTTCTGTTAATAAAGAAAAGCGACGTTCTAATTCTTCTAATACTTGAATTTTCAGACTGCGAACTTCGTCTTGTAATTGATCACGAGTTTGTCCTAACTCTTCTCGCAAGGAATTGGTTTGGTTATCTAACGCTTCATCTAAAGCTTCAATACTGCTAGAAAACTTGCGATTTAGTCGGTCAGCCTGTTGTCGTAAATCCGTTAATTCCTCCAGAGAATTTGAAGTTAGTGTCTTAATTTTTTTGTCTAAATTGTCAACAGAAGACTTGATTTCTGATGTTAAAACGGTTTTGAGTTGTTCAACCCGATCCTGAGTATCTTGCTGTAACAATGCCAGATCGGACTCGATTTTTTCAAACCGACTATTATAGTCCCGAAGTTGCGATCCGAAAATAATATCGCGAATTTGGTCAATATTGCCCAAACGCTCTCGCATTTCTTCTTTTGTGATTTCAGCCATTTTTACCTCCTGATCGATGCTCCTGATAGCGGTGATTTGCCATGCAGGAATTATAGTTCGGTTTTGCTTGCCAGATCGGTATTTTACCCTAGAACTAGATCAAACATTT
>DMPJ01000473.1:0-7692 GCA_003456035.1 Planktothrix sp. UBA8402 | reverse complement strand
CAAACCCAAAGCGCGAATAGGGTTTGGTCTCCAAACCTCTACGATCAAATATTACAAGCAATTTAGGATTGCTATAGATAATATTGATTATATCACTAAATTATCACGATGAATAACAGTTTCTGCCCCATCATAACCTAAAATTTCAGGAATTTTATCGGAATGCAATCCTTTAATTTTTTGCAATTCTCCATGACTATAATTAACTAATCCCCTAGCAATTTCCTGTCCATCTAAATTACAAATTTGGACAGAATCATGAAGATTAAATCCTCCTTCAATTTTAGTAATTCCCGCCGCCAATAGGGATTTTCCGCCCTGAGAAATTGCCCGTACAGCCCCGGCATCTAAATATAGTTTTCCCGTAGGAACTAATACATTAGCAATCCAATGTTTTCGAGCATTAACGGGTCTATTTTGGGGTTCAAATTGAGTTCCAATAGCTTCCCCTTGCAGAATTTTTTCTAAATTTTGGGGATATTTTCCCTCTGTAATTACTGTTCTTACTCCTGACCCGGTTGCAATTCTGGCGGCTTCAATTTTAGTAATCATACCTCCAGTTCCCCATCCACTGCGGGAATCTCCCGTTTTAACTTGAAATTCTTCCAGTTGTTCCATATTAGTAACTAAACTAATCGGTTGAGCATTGGGATTTTCCCGGGGATCGGCGGAATATAATCGATCAACATCGGTTAATAAAAATAACCAATCTGCTTCCACTAAACTAGCAACTAAAGCCGAAAGCGTATCATTATCTCCAAATTTTAATTCATCGACAGCAACGGTATCATTTTCATTAACAATCGGAATTACACCTAATTTTAAAAGTTGTTGAAAGGTATTATAAACATTAACATAACCATTGCGTTGTACTAAGTCTCCTCTGGTTAGTAGAACTTGAGCAATGGGTTGTTTTAAGGTACTAAATAAATCATCATAAACCCGCATCAAACGACCTTGACCGACGGCGGCTACCGCCTGTTTTAAAGCAATGGTGCGGGGACGTTCGGTTAATCCTAAGCGATCGCGTCCGACTCCCACAGCACCCGAAGACACTAAAACCACTCGATAACCCTGCTGTTGGAGTCGGGTCAAGGTTTCTACTAATGTGGCTAAAGTCGATAGGGCTAAATGTCCAGTCGCCGACTGGGTTAAACTCGATGTACCAATTTTAACAACAATAGTTTGAGACATAATCAGTTATCAGTTATCAGTAATCAGTTGTAGGGGCGGGTTCTATTCAATCTTGGTGAATCACCCCAATCTTAAGAAACCCGCCCGTAACCATTATGAGTGTGCTTAAGTTTGACGGGATGTCTTTTGACAAAACTAATATTTAGGTAAAAAAATCAATATCAGATCATAAAAAAATCCATTTTCTTTACTTGAGTTAATTTGATGAATTGCCAATTTAATTTAAAAAAAAACCAGACTATTGTGATTGGGTTTTCTTTGCTTTTGGGGACATTTTTTAGTGGTTTTACGCGATTGGGTTTATCATCCGTTGAAGCCCATGAACAACAACATGATAAATCTTCCCCTCACCATCAAATGCTCTCGATTCCTCCTGGTAAACCAATACCATCGGTGGATTTAGTTGTCCATCCTGATGCGCGCCAGGGATGGAATTTAGAGTTGAAATTGACTAATTTTAAATTCACACCAGAAAGAGCCAATCAACCCAGCGACTCCTATGAAGAAGGACACGCTCACCTTTATGTTAATGGGAAGAAAGTCACCCGAATTTATGGGAATTGGTATTATCTTTCAGAATTACCAGCAGGAAGTAATGAAGTTCGGGTTAGTTTAAACGGAAATAGTCATGAAACATTCATGGTTGATAATCAAGAAATTGGGGATACAGAAATTATTGAAGTCAAGTAGTGAGTAATGGGTAATGGGTAATTATGAATAACGACCCAAATAATCAGATTCTGGTTGAGGGTTAGCAATTAACTGCTAACCCTCAAAATCCCGTAGCTGTTTTTAGTCTGTTAGAGCCGAAGACCGACGGCGACGACGGCGAATAATCGGCTCCGACGGCGAACTATCGGATTCCAAGTCAGAGAAATCCTCTGATGGCGACTCATCCTCGGTTTGCTCTACAAAAAATTCCTTAGTTGGTTCAGGTTCTGGTATTTCTGGTATTTCTAGTATTTCCGGTGTTTCTAGTATTTCTAGTATTTCTAGTATTTCTGGTGTTTCTAGTATTTCCGGTGTTTCTGATCTTGCCGATATTTCTAGTATTTCCGGTTTTTTTGGTTCGAGAATAACCTCTGGTGAAATTGACCGCTCGCCGAAAATTCGGTCAGGAATAACCGATGGTGAAATTGTCCGGTCGAGAATTGTCCGGTCGAGAATAATCCGCTCAGAAATTGACCGTTCCCGAATAACCCTTTCACCAGAACCAATCGAAAGCGGAAGGTTTTGTGCTTCATCGGAATCTTCATCAATCAGAGTTGTGGGAGAAACAGGTGCTTCCCCAGGAGAGCGAACCGTGACAATCACAGAGCGAGAGTTTTTCACCTGTTCATGGGATAACATCAACGGAGAAATCCCCATCAAAGCATAAACCTCCTGTTCCTCTGGAGTCATTTCCACCGAAATCACCTCGGTTGGTTCCACCGAAGGTTTAATAATTTCGGATTTCGTGGGCCGGCTGCGTTCACTCAATCCACTGCGTCCGGAAAACCCTTCACTAAACCCGACATCGGAGCGAGGTTCGCCATAGTTCACCGTCGGAGACACCCGTGCAGAATTCGAGGTGCCCGCAGATTCCTCATCTCGCCCCAGAGAATCCATATCCCGAATTCGACGGCGACGGCGACGAGCATTACTGGCCCCAAGATCCTGATAACTGGGATGGTTGAGCAGTTCTAACTCTTGGAAATTCTCAGACGTATCAAAGTCGACAACTTCTGATTCTTCGCGGGAAGAAGGCTGTTCATAAACTGGAACCGGACGTAAACTGGGCCGTTCTGCGGTTTCGCTGCTGCTCGGGGACGTAATAATCCGGTTACTGGGAATAACGACTCGTTCTGGGGTTTCTGCTGGTTCGGGTTCGGGTTCTCCAGGTAACTGGACAATATGACCTAAGCCCCCGCAGGTAGTACAAGTACGCCCAAACAACTCATAGATATTTTGGCCTTGGCGTTTGCGGGTTAATTCCACTAACCCTAATTCTGATAATTGAGCAATTTGGGGTCGGGCTTTATCGGCCTTCAGGACTTTATTAAAATGTTCCAAGACTTGTAATTGGTCTCGGCGAGAATCCATATCAATGAAGTCCACAATAATCACCCCGGCAATATTGCGTAACCTCAACTGACGGGCGATTTCGGTGGCGGCTTCGCAATTTGTCCATAATACCGTTTCCCGGGAGGTGGCCGAACGGGTAAAGGAGCCAGAGTTAACATCAATTACCGTTAAGGCTTCCGTCGGTTCAATCACGATATAACCGCCGGATGGTAAATCAACCCTAGGTCTTAAAGCCTCTCGAATGGCTGCATTAGCTCGGAAATACTCTAAAATCGGAATCCGTTCTCGGTGGTGGTCAATTAATACCCCTTGAGGAGCTTTCCCGACACTCCAACTCATCAAATGTTGTTTGACCCGCTTTACCCCCGTACTGGTATCAACCACAATCCGGTTAACTTCGGTGCTGTACATATCCCGGAGCACCCGTTGAATAAAATCACTATCTCGATTTAACAAAGCCGGAGGGCGGGAAGATTGGGCCTCTTGTTGCACCAATTCCCATTGTTTTTGCAGACTTTCTAAATCTTCTAAAATGGCATCCTCGGCCATATCTTCCGCTTCTGTACGGACTAATAACCCCATTCCGGCGGGTTTAATTAGAATAGCTAAGGCCCTTAAACGGTTCCGTTCCGTTTCTGAGCGAATTCGTCGGGATAAATTTACCCCTCTACCATAGGGCATTAAGACCAAATACCGCCCGGGTAAGGAAATATTTCCGGTTAACCGGGGGCCTTTAGTTCCGGTGGGTTCCTTCATCACCTGCACCAGAACTTTTTGCTGGGGACTTAATAGTTCGGTAATGGAACCGGAACTGCGTTTTAATCGTAATGGCCCTAGATCAGAAACATGGATAAATCCATTTCGTTCTGGGTCTCCAATATTGACAAAGGCCGCATCAATCCCTGGTAGGACATTTTCCACGATACCCAGATAAATATCACTAACTTGGTGATTTCCGGTCGCTACAACCAGTTCTTGAATTTGATCTTCTGAAAAGACAGCAGCGATTCGTTGCTGTTCTGCGATAATAATTTGCTTTGACATTCAATTCCCTCAAAATTTAGAAAGACGGGCAATGGGGAATGGGCAATAGGGAATAGGGAGATTTCCATTAGCCATTGCCTATTCCCTATTCCCTCAACGGTTAACAAATATCCCAATCTAACATCCAAAATTCATCAACTGTAAGCCTTCAAAGGTTATGGGAAATTGAAATTATAGGAGGTTATTTGTTATCCATCTGCCTTCATCAGTTTCTGTCTAAAGCAAGACTTGGGTTTGACAGGGGTTGACCTCTTGACTAACTCACGAATATAGTATCCGTATCGACGAAAATCTCACCAGACTACAGCTTAGATCGCACATTCTAAGCTAGATGATCTCTCCCCCAACTCCCCTCAATGAACTTAAATCTAGCCATTGAAAGTGTTTGTTTCTTTATGGTATCAAGACAGATGCCAGAAAAAGTTTTTTTGCTACTTTCTTCCGTTGATTTTTAGTAACATTAGGGTTTGGTTGATTTCCCAACCGCCTGATCAACAGGTGCGCTGCCAGTCAAGAACCTACACTGACTTTAAGTACAGGTGAGCTTCCGGCTTGATCAGTTTATTATAGCCGCTTTGAACCTGCAATCTGTAATATTGTCTATTTGCAGCCTAGATCCAGGCGAACCCGCCCACTATGCCACAAAACTTGGCTTACCTAGTTCCATGATAGCATGATCGTAAACACAAATTATCACCGGATATGGAAGTTTTTTAGGGTTGGGTTAAAAGTCCCTGGCGGTGAATGTGTAACAATTGGAATTCTTTGCCAGTTACCTGTTCTAACATCTTAATCATCAGTTCGGGTCGTAGTTGTGTCCCATCATTCCGACAACTCCCGACATAACGTAGCAGTTGATCTTTTTCGGAAATCATTTCTAGTTCAAATAGTTGTTCTCGTAAATTGATCACGGTTTTTTTGCCTGATTTTGTGGTTTTCTCCCATAAAATTTCTGATGTGGCTTTAACTGCATTAATCCAATTTAACCATTCGGGGATAGCATTTTCTTTCCCTATCCAATTTACGGTTAAATAATATTCTGCTTTTTCCACCGCATCGGTTAGGGAGGGTAATTCTATGGGTACTTCTTGAATCTGATATAGAGGAATGGTATCGGGCAAACCCTGGGCTAATTTTTGGCGAAATTCTTCTATATTCATGGATTCTGTTAATTCAAAATCCACAATTTCTCCGCTACTTGTTACTCCTAATGGTAAGGCAAAAGCAATTGAAATTCGCGGATTTGGACGATATCCTCCGGTAAAAGCTAAAGGAATTGAAGCCCGACGAATTGCCCGGTCAAATAATCGGAATAAATCCAAATGTCCGACTAAAGCCATATCTCCTAATTTTCCAAATCTAACTCTTAAACGTTGGACTCGTTGAGAATTGGGAATAAATTCCCCCGTAAATTGGGGAATAGGAGGAGATTTGATCACAATATTATGACCAAAATCCGTGCCACAAACTCCACAATGGGAACAACTTTCAAAGGAACAATCAGGAACGGTTGTCGCTTCTAAAGCCCGTTTTAAATCTTCTTTAAGCCAATTTTTATCAATTCCAGTGTCAATATGATCCCAAGGTAAAGGCTGATCTAATAATATCTCATAATCCTGTTCTTGACTGTTCCCTATTCCCTCAATTAAATTCCATTCCCCGCTTTCCACCCGACGATATTTCCAACTCAAACCTGCTTCTTCGATCGCCTGTGTCCAAGCGCCAAAAGCTCGATCCAAACTTTCCCACCAGGAGTCCATTCCCGCCCCGAGTTCCCACGCCCGACGAACAACTGGCCCTAAACGGCGATCGCCTCTACCAACAAAATCCTCCATTGCCGATATTCTAACATCAGTAAAGTTTACCTTTACCCCTCGCATTTGTCGAAATTCTTGTTTTAATAATTTCTGTTTGCGTTGGAATTCGGTAGTGGAAACTGAATGCCATTGAAAGGGAGTATGGGGTTTAGGTGTAAAATTAGAAATAGTTAAATTAAAGTTTAACTTTCTCCGATCTTGAGCCGAACATTCTCGTTTTAACCAAGCAACGGTTTCGGCAATTCCTAATATATCCGCATCGGTTTCTCCAGGTAAACCAATCATAAAATAGAGTTTAATTTTCTCCCACCCTTGGTCAAAAGCGGTTTTAATTCCGGTTAGTAATTCCTCATTAGTTAACCCTTTATTAATAATATCTCGCATTCTTTGAGTTCCCGCTTCTGGGGCAAAAGTTAACCCACTTTGTCGCGCTCCCCCTAGAATATTAGCAATATTTTCATCAAAGCGATCGACCCGTTGACTAGGTAAAGATAGACTGACATTATAATCTTTCAGACGGTTCTTTATTTCCATTCCCACCGAGGGTAAGGATAAATAATCGGAACAACTCAAAGATAATAAGGAAAATTCATTATAACCCGTTTCTTTCATCCCTTTTTCAACAGCTTGAATCACATCTTCCGGTTTCACATCTCGCGCCGGACGGGTTAACATTCCGGGTTGACAAAAACGACATCCCCTTGTACAACCCCGTCTCACTTCAATTACTAACCGATCATGAACTGTTTGTACATAGGGAACAAATTTAATCGAATAGGCGGGCATTGGTGCGGCCACCCGTCTTAAAATTTTGGGGGGAACATCGGGACGTTTGGGATGAACAGAACCATCTTCTGCCATCTGATAAAATTGGGGAACATAGACCCCTGGAATTTTGGCTAAATCGAGTAATACGGCTTTTCTATCTAGGTCTTTTTTCTTGCATTCTTCTAAAACTAATCCAATTTCGGGTAATAATTCTTCCCCATCTCCTAAAGCGATAAAATCAAAAAAATCCGAGTAGGGTTCGGGGTTAGATGTGGCTGTTTGTCCTCCGGCAAAAATTAAGGGATAATGGGGTTGATCGGAATTTTTATTATCACCCCAAACCGAATAATTTTGTCGGTCTTCCCAAGTTAAAGGAATTCCAGCTAAATCTAACATTTCTAAGATATTTGTTGCCCCTAATTCGTAGCTGAGGCTAAATCCTAAAATATCAAAATCTATTAAAAAATGACGGGACTCAACACCAAATAGAGGGGTTTTAGTCTCGCGTAATTTTTTTGCTAAGTCCGACGCTGGGAGATAGGCGCGATCGCATAATTGCCGAGGTTGAGTATTTAAGATATTATAAAGAATAACATGGCCAAGATTTGAGACTCCGACCTCGTAAACTTCAGGATAAGTTAANNGACCAACGGACGTCGGCGGACTCCCAAGGTTTGCGTTTGGCACCTAACTCCTGACCCAAATAACGGGCAGGTTGATGAATTTCTGGTGTAATTAGTTTCTCGACTGCGACATTCAAGGCAAACCTCACCCTATTGATAACGACACTATTTTAAGATTACCA
>DMPJ01000066.1:6265-6440 GCA_003456035.1 Planktothrix sp. UBA8402 | reverse complement strand
TCAAACAAAAATTTAAGCAAACGGTACAAACCTTCGTCGCCTCAGACGTACCAGGGTTGTATGGGAGTCTGCTGTTGAGAACTTCTAGCGTTGTTACCTGTCTAGCCCTAGTAACAGCATATCCCCTAGTAGTACAGGCTGCCGCCGTTGGAGAATGGAAAATTGACCCCAACAC
>DMPJ01000066.1:0-6172 GCA_003456035.1 Planktothrix sp. UBA8402 | reverse complement strand
CGTCAAGTTAGCTTAATGCAGGCTAAACCGAAACAAGCTCAATTAGTGGTGGAATTTGCGCCAGGTATCACCGTTGATGCGGAAGGGTTAGATTTACGACAAATTGGCATTGATAACCTCTGGGTATTGCGTCCAACCCTGCAAACCTTACCCCCGGAACCACCCCCCACCCCTCCTAGTAACGTTACAACTTCCNNTCCCAACCCCAAACCACTCCCACCCCGAACCCAGCCAGAACTTCAACCGCTACCGTCAAACCGACCGAACCCCCTAAACCGCCCCAATATTCTGTCCGTCAATACGACCCCAGACAAACCGCTTTACCCAACCCCCAACCGACAAGAGACTCCAGCTTACAGGTTGTCCGGTTTCCGGTAACTCAACCTCGTCAAGCCCAACTGTTCCCTACAGTTCCACCTCCTCCACCCCCTCAAAACACCGCCTATCGTCCTCCTATTCAGGTATCACAAGGGTTTGTAGTAACCCCTAATCCTCAATACAGTGGGACAGCATCCCTCCCCCAAGCGGTTCCCTTTGGTCAACCTTTACTGCCCGGACAGCAGCCGCAATCCTATCTTAATCCCCGTCCAGATGCGATTCTGCTCCCGACCGGAACCTCCTTAACGTTACTGTATCCAACGGCAGATCAAGTCCGTTTAACCCGTCGTTCTGAACGTCAGGATGTGTTATTATTACAGGGGGGAATTGTTGATAGTTTGGGCAATTATATTGTGCCACCGGATACGCCCATTGTCGGAGAATTTGAAACCACTACCAAAGGCAGTCGATTTATTGCTCAAGCGATTAATTTAGATGGTCGCAGTATTCCCATTCAAGGTCAATCTAACTGGATTCCCGGGTCTTTAGAAGTTCGTCCTGAACGGGTAGGAATTGGTACGGGTGCAGGTAGTTTGGCGGGCTTTTTAATTAGTGGTTTTACCGGAATTGGGGCTTTAGTTGGTGCCATTGCCGGGGCGGGAATTGGTATTGGAACCTCTCCCTCACAGACTACTTTACAACCGGGTCAAATTATTTCTATTCAGTTGACTCAAGACCTGACTACTCCCAATTTCTTTTTAGTTAATCAATAGGCTAATATAGCACTTTTTGAACAGTATAGGCAGGGGTCTCTATATATTTAATATTAGAGTCTCTTTTTCTCCTTCTATTAAATTCTTAATTTCTGGTTTTTGTAAAATAAACTGACCATATAAAATTGAAATCTCAAAAATATCTGTTGTAATCAAAGCAGGTTTGCGGTGATGGTCTTCACCTAATGAAATACCAAATAAATCGGCTTGTAATTCATTCACTAACTCTGAATCATAAACATCCCATCTAATATCTTGACAGTCTTTAAAAATCATCTGATAAGGAATAGGTTTTTCGGGGTTATATAAACATTGAAATGTAATTTCACTTCCCCATAATGAAACCTTAACGGCTTTAATTAATGAAGTTAATCCCCCTAAATCGAGTAAATAATAATCATCATTCCAGTTCGTCATTTAATCTTTCTCTTCTTCTTAGTGTCTTAGTCCCTTTGTGTTTACCTTTAAATTAAAACCACAAAATCCCGAACACAAGAAAAATTCTCGCGTTCAGGATTAAGTTGAATCTTCCGTGTTTTAACTAATTATTCGGTGGCGGTTGCTAATTCTTCCGTTGAACCTTGTGTCCGGCGGCGAGTTAACTTATTGAATAACATTTGACCAATAGCTTTGACTAAATTCCCTTCTAATTCATTGAACATTTTCATGTTCATACCAAAAGCATCATTAGCTTCATCAACAATGCGGGTCGCTGTATCTTGGTCAATATCAACGCTATCCATTTGTTGACGATAATTAACCTTAAAGGCTTTTTCGTCGGGAATATCATCGAACTCGTAAAACTGAGTTCCTTTTCCATCTGGCAAGTTCATGGCATTTTCAGCAATTCCCTTCAGAATTTGCCCCCCAGACAAATCACCCATATAGCGAGTATACAGATGAGAAATTAACAATTCGGGTTCAGAATTAGACACTTCCCGAATTCGAGCAACATAAGCTTTTCCTGCTTGGGAAGGTTGCACTTCTTCCTGCCAATTTTCTCCATAATAAAACTGTAAATCCTGCTCTAAACTTTGTTTACGATTAAGTTCAGGAAAATACAATTTAGACAAGACAGAATGGTGGCGGTGGCGTTCCATTTCCTCTTCCATTGCCGAGTAAACAAAATAGAGATTTCCTGCCAATTTCCGGTAAGACGTCTTTTCTACCGTACCCTTTAAAAAGCAGGTAATAAAACCAACGTTTTCCGCCATTGTGTGAGACTTCTTCGTGCCTTCTCGCAGTTGGGTTGCTAAGTTAACGCTCATACTAAAAATTTAATCCCAAAGCTAAATTCAACAATAGGCGTCTTGCTAATGACAGCACCGTGAAAAACCGCCTAATTATTAATACTAAACTGATTTGATAAAAAATAGTGTTAAGAATTGTCACATTTACGGTTTGAGATGCTTCACAGGTCGTTCAGAAACCGGGTTTTTGCCCCAACATTTAGGATAATTATCAACAATCTAGCTAAAAACCCGGTTTCTTTCTAACCTACAATTTAATTAAACTCACAGCTATTTTACCACGAAAACAAACCTCTACATCGGTTCCGACTTCGTAAGTCCGATCACTATAGTTTCCATGATAATGAAAATAATCTCCTTCTATTCTATAATTAATCGGCAAAGATTCAGTTCCCAGTTTACAAAATACCATATCTGGGTCGGGGTCTTCCGGTTCCAAATAGGGAAAATTAACATTCCAAAAACACCCCCGTTGCGGAGGATGTTTCATTAATTCATCCAAGACTAAATTTGCCCAACGGGTTGCCGTTTTCCAGTTCACGGGTTTTCCCCCTTTCCGATATTGCGATAAAGATATCCCAGGAATTCCATGAATTGCTGCCTCCCTAACCGCCGCCACCGTCCCCGAAATATAAACATCAACTCCCATATTTCCCCCCGGATTAATTCCTGAAATTACCCAACTTAAATCAGGACAAAGATGAGATACTGCTAACCGAATACAATCTGCTGGAGTTCCCCCAATTGCATATTCAATTTCTGAACGTTTTTCAACATGAATTCCTTGATGAGTTGTCACTTGATGTCCACATTGAGAATATTCTTTTTGGGGAGCAATCCAAATTTTTTCCCCAGAAATCGCCTCCCCTAATGCTCTAATTCCCGGTGCATCAATACCATCATCATTCGTTAATACTATTTTCATTTTTTTTAAGGGAATTACGAATTACGAATGGGTAAATAGTTTATGTTAAAATACTGCCTCCCATAATTTTAATATAACGACGATTTAATTCCTCCCGCATTAAGGGTAAATCCTGTAACTTAGGATCTTTTTCTAATACGTTTTGGGCAGCATCCCTAGATAATTGTAACACCTCCTGATCCTCCACTAAACTCGCTAAAGCAAAATCCGGTAAACCCGACTGACGAGTCCCTAAAACCTGTCCTGGCCCCCGCAATTTTAAATCCATTTCGGCAATCAAAAACCCATCCTGAGATTGTTCCAAAACCTGTAACCGTTGGCGAGCTTCTGGGGTAGAACCTCCTAACATTAACAAACAATAGGATTTATCTTTTCCTCGACCAACCCTTCCCCGTAATTGATGCACTTGAGATAATCCAAACCGCTCCGCATTTTCAATTAACATCACCGTAGCATTCGGAACATCAACCCCCACTTCTACCACCGTTGTTGAGACTAAAATTTCCGTTTCTCCCTCTCTAAATAGAGTAATAGCTTCATCCTTTTGGGCGCTACTCATCCGACCATGCAGTAACCCAATTTTAAACTCAGGAAAAACCTTAGACTGTAATTTTTGATGTTCCTCCACTGCTGATTTTACATCTAACTTTTCTGATTCTTCAATTAACGGTAACACCACATATACCTGTCTTTCCTTAGCCACTTCTCGCCGAATCAAATCATAGGCATCCTGACGTTGTTTTCCGGTTAAAATTGTCGTTTGAATTGGTTGGCGACCGGGGGGAAGTTCATCAATTTGACTAACATCTAAATCCCCATGTAAGGTTAACGCTAATGTTCGGGGAATGGGAGTTGCTGTCATCGTTAAAACATGGGGAGATTCTCCTTTTTGTTGTAATCTAGCTCGCTGTTGAACTCCAAACCGATGTTGTTCATCAATTACCACTAACCCCAAACGATGAAAATTAACCTGATCTTGAATTAAGGCATGAGTTCCGACTAAAACAGGCAATTCTCCCGTTTCTAAATGGGCATGAATTTGACGCCGTTTAGCAACTTTAGTTGAACCTGTTAATAATTCTACAGGTAGGTGCATTAAATTAAACCAACCTACTAATTTTCGATAATGTTGTTCAGCTAAAACTTCCGTCGGCGCCATTNNAATTGCTGCTAACATTGCCACCACCGCCACCACAGTTTTACCCGCCCCGACATCTCCTTGCACTAATCTATTCATCGGTTCAGGAGAATATAAATCTTGGAGAATTTCTTGAACTACCCTTTGTTGAGCATTGGTTAATTGAAACGGTAACATTTGATAAAATTCATCAATCAATTTTCCCGTAGGTGCTAAAACTGCACTGGTTTCAACTTGTTTCTGCTGTTGTCTCCGGGTTAATAATCCTAACTGTAAATAGAAAAATTCATCAAACACTAACCGCCGTCTCGCCGCCGATAAACAATCTCGGTCTGGCGGAAAATGAATATTCTCAATGGCATGAGTTAACCCAATTAATTGATATTGATTTAATAATTCTTGGGGTAACGCCTCTGGCAATTGTTTCGCCGCAGGTAATACCGCAATTACCGCTTTTCTAACTACATCCGCCCCGATACCTTCCGATAACGGATACACAGGCAAAAGTCGCCCAATTTTCATTGATTCAATTTGACCCCCAGCATCATCTAAAACTTCTAATTCCGGGTTATCCAAGGTGATACCATATTGATTCTTTTTGACTAAACCCGATGCCGCAATTAACACCCCGGTAGCATAATTGTTTTTTTGTTGATGTTGCCAACCTTTACTACTATATCTATTTCCGGCATAAAACCGACTAATTTTAAGTTGTCCGGTATTATCGCTTAATACTAATTCTAATATGGTTAATTTTTTATTCCGAGGACTACTAAAACAACTACACCGTTTTACCTGAGCAATTAACGTTACCGTTTCCCCAGGTTCTAATTCCTTGATTTTTACCTGTCGTGCGTAGTCAATATGATCCCTCGGATAATAATACAATAAATCAAATACGGTTAAAATTCCTAATTTTGCTAGGCGATCGCTATTTCTTGGCCCGATAATTTTTTCTAAGGATTGTTCTAAGGAAATATCAACACTTTTGCCTTTTTCCGTAATTCCATTGGTACGGGCTTGGGGGTTTCGATTTTGTTCTTTTTCCCGAATTTCCGATACCTGATTCCGACAATCAAACAACCGTTGTAATTGCAGCAAAAACCGTCTCGTATCCGCAATTAAATGTTGTCGGTCTTCTAACTCTAATTCAGGATAGCGCAAAAATTCCTCCGCCAAATCTTGACACCGTTGTTGTGTCTCCGGCGGTGCATTTTCAAACAATTCCTTTAAACTCACATAAAAAAATTCATGGAATTTATATTGACTCCCCTGCAAATTCGTAAAACCCCGTTCTGCTTCAACGCACAACGCTTTACTAAATCTCCACCAGTCCGGTTGATAAGATTTCATCTTAATCTAAGTTCCTAATTACCCTGTATTTGTGACTCACCACAGCCTATTATAATATATCGTATTTTTAGTATAACAGAGATTTCCTAGGCTTTTCTTTAACCTCTCTACTCAGCTTTTTAATAATAGGAATAAAACCAAATTTTCCAGGGGGTTGACAACAATAAATCCGTTTTGCTATAATTAGAGCAAATGCTAGTGGGGGGAACATGGCTATACACTTGATTTTTTAGTCAATTATAGATCAAACCCTTAATTACTAGGATTACAGACTTTGACAAATTTTCCGCATCTCGGTTTTTGGGCAGAATTGAGGCAAATTTTCAACAAGGTTGACACGAATAAATCTTAGGTGCTATAATTATAACAAATGCTGGTGGGGGTAACATGACTATACACTTGATTTTTTAGTCAA
>DMPJ01000327.1 GCA_003456035.1 Planktothrix sp. UBA8402 | reverse complement strand
TATTTTGTCATATTTGTGCGATCGGGCAAAGTGATAATTTTTAGACATCTCCCGACGTACAGGATGAATTGCTTGCTGTGCCAATGCCAAAGTCCCAACTGTCACACCAGATCTCGGATGAGTGAGCCTCGAAGATCTCTCAGCATGGCCCGGTAAACGTCGGCTATGCACAGGATGAAGAAAGTTTCCCGGTGTAAGAGAGCATGGAAAGACTGGCGATCGCACCTCTAATTTGTTCTGGTCTAACCTCTAAATATCGCTGCAATTGGTCTAAATTACTAGGACCGCTGATGCATTGAATAATTCGCGGACACCCGCATTGCTCATCTGAGTGAGAGCCGTTCTCCTGAAGCTGTGAGTGGATGCTCCCTCGATGTCGGCTCGCTCGAACGCTTCTCTCAAAATCCTGTCCGCTGAATCGGGGTGCAGGTGTTTCCAGTGGTGACAGCGATGGCGGCCTGGGAATAAGTAAGTTTGATCGGCTTGAGAACGCTAAGATGTTAGGAGCGATCGCAAGTCTTCGATCACGGGAATGGTACGGGTTTGGAGTTTGCCTTTGGTGTTGCCCTTGCGAAAGTTAATCGTAGAACGGACAGTGCCAGCGTTTGTGTGGTCAGTGAGCGTAGTCGAACTGTAGATATCGACGACCATCAGAGAACAAGCTTCGGCGCGACAGGCGGTGTAGAGGCAAACTCCAAACAAAGTGCGATCGCGATCGTTCTGGAATCCTTTGTTAAACAAAAGCTTGTAGTGAAACTAAGCATATCGTAGCGTTTGAGGAGGGCGATCGCTATGTTAGGTATTTCTTCTCTGTTGACTTAACTTCAACCGATTTTTCCAATTTTCATTAAAATGTTCCCAAGTATACATTTCATTTGGCAGTGAGTAATAGAATGAAAAATAATAACGTTCAACTAAAAGTTGCTCCCATTTTTTCAAATACTCTGGCAAAGAAGACCAATCATCCGACCAATCTTTATTACTCCCAAATAAACTTTTTTTATCCGCATCACCGGAAAAATCACTCCATTCACATTGCTCAAAAGGAAGATTCAAGTCTTCAATAACAGAGCGAATAGCTCCGTAGCCACGGGGGCCTTCACCGTTATAACCAAAACTCGTACCCCAAACATTCATAACTGCGGTGATTTGACAAATAGTATTCGGCTCTCTGAACAATGCAATAAAGGTACTTTTACCTTCCTCACTTTTTTGGTAGATGTGCAAAACCTGAATCAAGTTATCAGGATAATCTTTAATCAATTTGATAATTACAGCAATTCCCAGCGTACTACATGGTTCGGAAGGCATCACTACATTAATGGCACTCATAATTGCTCCTTGTTTAAAAAACTATTTTCATATTTTAACTGATACACAGAAATAGCGCAACCAATTCCAACAATGTAGCGATCGACTAAAAACATGGATTAGAAAACACCACCCCGCCAGAACATCGTTATCAGATATGGGCAACTGTCCAGGCATTCACTAAGAAAAGTTGATCGACTTGCAATATTAGGAGCACGGGTTAAACGATAGCTGGTCGTCTTCCTGCTCGTAATTCTGGTTGATAGCCTTCTCAGATCAACCAGTATTGCGAGGGTTCATCAAAGGGTGAGTTTGGGATTGGTTCATTAACTTCCTAGGGCCTTCGTAGTTAATTCTTCTTGCTGTTGATATCTACGGATTCAAGAACTGTACTTAACCTAGGAATAGATGTTGAATCCAAATCAACTTGCAATGGATAAGTTTCTAATACCTGGTTAATTCTCGATATTAAATTGTTAGGATAAACATTTTTTTGGTTGCCTTTTTCTGGTTTTGTTTGATCATCTAATAAATCTTCAACTGCCAAACAACTAAATATATATTCTTCAAGATTAACATAAGCTTGATAAGTCTGCATCTTAGTTCTACTATTCTTCTCTAGTTGATAAACAGAACAAGTAGATGTACTAAACAATGAAACTGCTAAGCTTGTTATAAAAATTCCTTTTATCGTATCATTGGTATCATCCCATCCTTTTTTGGTCATCGAGTAAGCACATAACCCTGAGACTATTGTAGAACCAAATAGCAGTGTTGTAAAAATTATCATATAACAGTATAAATCTCTAGCCATGCGTAGGTTAGTAGTTGCTCGATATCGAATCGTATATACTTGATCTTTTATTCTTTGTTTTTGAGTTTGGTTTTTGATTTTTGTTGTTCTCTTTAAATACCGATCAATATTATACAGTTGTTGAGTCTTTAATGGTTCTTTTTGTTCTGTTAGAAATCCATAAGATAGAATCTTAATCTGAGAATAATATTTGATATTATTTCCCCATCTATTACATAAATTGACAACATTAAAATAAAGAATTAGAGCTAGGAATATATAAATCACTAATGTTCCAGCCGTTACTGCAACAAAATATAACATTTTGGGAGGGGTTTTTAGAGCATTCATAAACTTTCTCGATTTTCTTGTTATATAGAATCCAATTCTTACAATTATATTTATTTCCCCACTATTGGGAAGATTAGGGTTTTGAGATTGATTCATAATAAACACCTCAAATTTTAAACTCTTTAACAACCAACAATTCATTACCTAATTGTCAA
>DMPJ01000145.1 GCA_003456035.1 Planktothrix sp. UBA8402 | reverse complement strand
TCCCTATTTCCCTATTTCCCAGGCGATCGCTGAAATTCTGCTGACTCCTACAAACCAGAAACCATCTTAGTGATTAAGAATACTTTTTTAATAAAAGTTATTAATTTAATTTGATGGAGGCTGAGGAATTTCCTCTGCATTTAACGTGATAACTTTTCCATCTTGCCAAACACTGATAGATTCCCCTAATTTCCGATGTTTATCTAGGGCTTTAGCAATAGCAACTTTAACCCCAGCATCAATTTTTTGATGAAGTTCTGTTAGGGGAATTTGGGGGTTATTCTCGGAGGGTGATTTGATTCCAGGTTGCGGGTTCATAAATTATTATCTCTTGGTTGTTTCCTAATCTGGCTACTAATTGAGGGCTAGTCCCAGAATTATCGTAGACTATCCAAGTATCGCATAAACATAAATACAAATCAGTTCTACCCGTCTGCGTACCCTGGCGATTGCTAATTCTGGGCTTTGTAACCAAAAATAAATTAAGTTAATCTGATAACCTTGATTTTTACAGTTTCTCAAAAAACGGGCATAACTGCGAGTTGCTAAAGTGGTTTCAAAAGCAAAATCAACTTGAGCATCAACTAAGCTTGCTAGTCTTTCTAACATTAATCGTCCCGCTTGAATGGCAACAGATTCAGGGTTAAAGGGTGAAAGCCCCGCAGCAATTTCATCGGCGTTGACATATTCAAATACTTCTAGGAAGTTGGGGAGGATTTGTAAAGCGGCGGTGGTTTTCCCTGACCCATTTGCACCACAAATCATGTATAAATTCGGCATTCTTTATCTGGCATATTTTGATTAGATGGCGTTGTCGTTTACTCCAGTTTAGTAGTAGCTTGGTATCGTCTATCAGGTCAGCAGTTTCAACGGTAACAATTCCCGTAAATTGTGTTGGGATTAAAATGCGTTTACCGACAATTTCATCAATCATCAATTTATAGACGGTGGAATAGGGCGGTAGGTCTTTAGGCAAGTCTTGCTATATTGGGTTGATTCGTGATACAATCCCAGCAATTAGCTTTCTGAAAAGTAAACTACTATGTCTAAAAATATCAAAGTATCGACCCCCCTAGCCGTCCCCTTCTTTGCTCGTTTCTTGGCAGAGCAAGACACAGAAACTGGTGATTCTACTTCTACCGATATCCCCCCGGTCTGGACTTTGAAGTGGCCTTCCGATTGGGAAGATAGTTAAGTAGACAAGAGCAATCTTGATCGAAAATTAAGGGAGTAGCAGTTATTTAATAACTGAAAGCTACTCCCGATTTTTGTTTAAATATAAGGTCAAAACTTAACAGGAAAAATCCGAAACAGGAGTAAGTTCACAGACTTTAACCCTAGATAAAAATAGGTGCATTTGCCATAGCAACCAAGAGCTTACTCGCCATGCACCTACAGAATTAATTTCCCCCGATGATGTAGGTAATAAATCAGCAATTTGTTGGTCATAATTTAACCAATTAGCCGGGAGGTGTCCCAGGGGTGTGGTTGCCGACAATTCAAAGGTCAATTGCTCATACCTTAACCAATTTTCCTCCCGACGCCAACCCAGGCAATTGCCGAGTTTTTTGTCGGTTTCATAATCTATTTGACCACCGATGGCACTCCAGATACTTTGCTGAATACTAAAACCAAAATGACCATTACTGTGTTGTAGCCAAAGTTGATCAATAATCTTAAGTTCCTGACAGGAAAAATTATTAATATCTTCCTGATAAACTTCATTCCAATAATTTTTGCCCATAACTTTTAACAACAACGTAGTGGTTTCTATATCGGCGGCTTTCCACTCATAACCACTGAGTAAATTTCGCAGTTTAGTATAATCAAGATCAGAATTATTTTGATATTTAGGATTCGGTAAATCTTCTGATATTTTTGATTTTTTTTGTTGTTTTTGGCTTTTTTGTACTTGAATAAAATCAGCATTTGTGGAAACGAGATTAACCGATTTTATCGGCAAAAGTTCCCTTTGATTTTCCAGTTGATCTGATAAATAATTTGATAATTTGTTAATAGTCTGTTCTAAGGAAGCAAACTGATCAGAAAATTCCCAGCGATTAGATTGCTCATCGGATAATTGAGAGTCGAGAAAAGCATATTTTAATCTTTCGCCTTTTTCATAACTGCTGACCATAAAATTGAGAAAAAACTCAGAAATATCTTCCGAATCCTTAGAATTTAATTCTCCTGGTTGGGGTTGGCAAATGTTATCAATTAAATATTTAATTTCTCCCACCGTTGCATAAAATTCTTCATCTACTTTGATCACCTCATCTATTAGGGACTGAAAGGGAGCGAAATAATCTTGTAAACTATTTTCAAAATCCATAGCATTTTGAGCTAATTCTGCAATTTCCTGGCGAACTTTTTGGGCTTTTGCTTGATATTCATTAAGCTCTTGATAAACCTCTAATTCTTTAATAATTCTCTGAACAATTTGTTTTTGTTTTTGGGTATCTTCGGCTAGTTTTTTAACACCTTGACTTAATAATTTTGTTTTTTCTAACATTAAAAAAGAGGTTTGTCCTAAAAGCAAAATTGCGCGAAAATTCTCCTGCTTTTCCCTTTTTAATTCGTGGAGAATTTTCTGATTATCATTATTTTTTATCTCTAATTTTAACCGCTCATAATCTAAAATTTTTAATTCTCGATACTTTTGAGTAAATAATTGCTTTAAATTGTCGCTCAGAATCAATAAAAAGTTATAATAATTATCTTGATATGTTTCTAATCCATTAATTAGAATACTATAATCTTTAACTAATAATTGTGTTTCGATAAAAATTTCTTGCTGACTAACTCTTTCTTTTCGTTTAAGTAGTTTACCAAAGTAATAATAATAGCGAATACCTTCCTGAATTAATCTTCGACGCTCCTTAATTTTCTTTTGAAATCTTTTTACTCGGGCATTTTGAAAGATAGGCAATTGATAACTCTGTTCATAAATTTTAATTTTTTTATAAGTAATTAACTGTCTTGGTTCTTTCATTAACATAGCTATCTTTTGTAAAAAAAATCCTATTCCCTATTGCTATATCCCCTAAATTCCCCCTTTTGTCAAGGGGAAATAGCGGGGATAAAACAGCCATAAACAGAGGAATTACAAGTTTGATTCAATCTGGAAACCCATAGTGAAATTATTCTTCAATTTCAACTACCTTGATTTGATCTAGTTCAATCTCTTGATTGCTTGTAATATTTTGTGAAATTAGTTGATTTTTAAGTTTGAATTTTAGCTCCCCGGTAATGGGTAAACCTTCAATTTCTTGAAGGAGAGACTGCACCGATTCTTGTTTAGTACGTTCTGCATAAACAGCATGGAGAACAGTTTCAACTCCATATTCCGCTAGAGAATCTCCTAAAACCGTTATTAGACCTAGGGCAGCTATACTTCCTAGCATAATAAATGGTTCTCCTAGGGTTAAGATTGCGACAATAGTAGCCAAGGCGGCAGAACTTAAATACAAACTAGCAATTTTTTTAGCAATTGTGTCAATATCCATTGGCATTACCTAAAATCCTTACACTGTAGTTTTAAACATTACTTAAGGGTATCAAAATTCGTCGTCAATTCTATTCTATGATTCGGTTTCAATCAAATCCTTGAGCAGAGGATCGAGATTTTTCGGCCGATAGTTGGGATCAGCTTTAAGTCGTTTGACAACACTACTATGAATAATAACTGTTGAGGATTTTATCGATCGCCATTCCTCTCCACCCAAAGCATAAACACCAGTGACACTATGATCAAATTTAGTGCTTATATCTGGCTTAATCTGGAATTCTTGACTATCATTTTCATTGGCATAAAACTCTAATCCCAATTTTTTAGCTTGGTTTACTATCCATTGTAAAGGATAATCTGATAGTCCTTGATATTCTTTAACTCCTCCACCGATACAGTTATGTTCACCAGCGAATAATACTTCTTTAACTACTTGGTCAGGATTTCCTGCACTTCTTTCCATTGTAGTTGAAGGAAAACTTTTGCGTTTCTCATCAATAGCAACCGCATGAAAGGCATTTTCTACTATCGGACTCAATTTAGTATCAAAAAATTCATATTTCTGATTCCAGGGTTTTGCGATCCGTAGCCAAGGTGTTAAATCAGGAATACCTAATTTTCCTACCGTATCCCAACAGCCTAACATTTTGATCGGTACACGATACTGTAAATATTTTTCGGTGTTGATCTTTTGGGAATTATCTTCACGGAATTTTTCAGCTTTTGGATTATTGGTACTAATTTTTGGATCTCGATAAAGCTCATAAGCTTTAGGAATTTCTCGAATTTTGGAACGTCTTAATAAACCACATTTATAGATCATACCTGCTAAACAACGAACCATATAAGCTCCGCGACTAAAGCCAATTAGGTAGATTTCGTCGTCAGCATCTACGTCATAGTTAATAGACAAAAAACGATAAGATTCTTGAATAATTCTGTCAATTCCTAATCCAAAAGCACCTTCACCTAAACGTTTGATTAAATTATCTAAATTATCTTCTTCTCCTGTGCCATATCCTGATAGATATAAGACAATTTGCGGTGTTTGATCATCGGCTGTATGTTTAACTAAATTTGCAAATTTGAGGACATTAGTAGGAGAGGAACTGGCTAATTGATTCCAAGTACCATCGCAGCAAACCACTAATCGTTTTTTCTTAGTTACAGAATAAAATTGACTTGGTTCGGGAGTTTCAGAATTAGATATTTCTTCAATAATTTCTGAAATTGTTTCTAAAATTGGTTCGGAAATTTCAGGTAATTGTTCATCAACAATAATTTCTGAAATTGTTTCTAAAATTGGTTCGGGAGTTTCCGATAATTGTTCATCGAC
>DMPJ01000028.1 GCA_003456035.1 Planktothrix sp. UBA8402 | reverse complement strand
GTTTACTACGGGTTGGGTAAATAGGGTTGTAAGGCATCTTTGGTAACGGCAATATTACAAGCTAACGCAATATGTTCTTTTTCAATAATCCCAACAACTTGACGCGGGTGTTCCCGGGTGACAACGGGTAACTGGGGTAAATCCCTCGCCGCCATCCGTTCTAAGGCGACCTGAACGGGTTCATCTTCATAAGCACAGAGGATTTCTGTTGTGCAAATTTCCTTTAATATTTGCTGTCCCAATGCTAAAGAAGAATCGGGGTTTGTGGCTTGAAAAATTGAACGACGGATATCTGTAACCGTTATTAATCCGGCTAATTGAGAGGTTTCATCTAAGATTAAAGCCGTATGACAATTCAGTTGTACCATCACCGCACCCGCCTCTAAAATTGGCATGGAACAGGGAAGGGTTAAATAGGATTGACCCATCACCTCAGAAATTCTAATGGTTTGTAAGATTTCTAACTCATTGGGTCGTTCTAAATAAACCCCCATTTGTGGTAAATTTAATCCAGAAGTCGATTGATTAGATTGCACCAAATCTACAATTAAAACACTCACCCCTACCGCCGCCATTAACGGTAAAATAATTAGATAATTTTGAGTCATTTCAAATAATAATAAAATCGCGGTTAAAGGCGCTCGCACACTCGACGCTAATACCGCCGCCATTCCCACCATGGCATAGGCAGCCGGGGGAGCAATATCAGGTAGAAATGGGTGTAATAATCCCCCTACGGCTTGTCCATAGGTTGCTCCTAATGTTGCCCCAATAAACATCGCCGGAGCAAAAATTCCCCCCACTAATCCACTGCCCAAACTAATAGAAGTAGCAATAATTTTTAGGACTAATAAAATCATTAATAAATCTAAGGAAAATTGCCCCTCTTGTAATAGGGCTTGAATTGTGCCATAACCAGGGCCGAGAATATGGGGAAATTGAATTGCTACAATTCCGACAAATAAACCTCCCAACATCGGATGTAAAATGCGGGGAATTTTAGTTAAACAGAAGAAAGCCGGAACTTCTCCCTGAAAACAACGTTGAGAAAATTTAATCGCTTGGGTATAGGCTAAGGAAACAAAACTGGCTAAACAGCCTAATCCTAAATAAAGTAATAATTCCCAATTGCTACGAACCTCATAAACCGGGGGAGAAAAGGCGGGATGGTCACCAAAAACAATTCGGGCAACTACAGAAGAAACCACCGATGATAAGAGGACTAAACCCACACCCGAAGCCGCAAAACTTGAGCCTAAAATTACTTCCAAAGCAAAGAAAACCCCGGCAATGGGAGCATTAAATCCAGCGGCTAATCCGGCGGCGGCTCCGGCTCCTAATAATAGACGATAGCGCTCTTTAGAAACTTGAAAATTTTGCCCTAAAATTGCTCCTAAATTTGCCCCAATTTCCACACTCGGCCCCTCGGGGCCCAAAGAAGCACCCGTACCTAAAGAAATGGCGGCGGCTAACAGTTTAATAAATGGTCGGAAGGGAGAAATAATTTGGATTCTTTGAGTATTAATTAAAGAAGAAATTCCCTCGCCAAAAAACTCTTGATAACGATAGCGAATTAACCCCACAATTAGACCCCCAATCGGTGGAATTAATGCTAATGTCCATAGACCAAATGGCATCATTAATCCCATGAAATCTTCTAGGGTTAACCGTTGTAATAGTTCCACTAATCCGTGAAATATTACCATAACTAATCCAGTTCCGCCACCAATTAAAAGGGCAAAGATTAAAATTAATATTTGCGGNNACGGTTTAATAAACTGGTTAGGCGGTCAGAAACGGAGGGAAGTTCAGGTTGCTGCGGCAGAATGCCCTCATTATTGGGCAGAGTTGTTGTCATTAGGATTAATTGGCAAATAATCTTTATAAAATTTTAAACAAGTTCTAACCTTTGGAAGCATTAAAACTTCAATGACGTACTCATTCATAAAGAACAGATACTTCAAGTTGATAGATTAAATTCCCCAGACCATACACAGAAAAAAATACACCACTGTATCCCGCCTGCTACTGATTACCCGTCCTGGGTTTCTAATCTTTCTCTGAAGTACGGCTATTTCCCGTTTTTTATTCGTTAAAACCGAATTTATTCCGGCGGCCGATTTACTATCCTTAGAATCATCAAGGCTGTAGTCAAGCCTATATCAATATTGTATCAAATGATTCGTCAATGGAGGTAACGATTATGCCGTTAGTGCGTTGGCAACCCTTCCAAGAAATTGATTCTCTGCAACGAGAATTGAATCGTCTGTTTGATAGTTTAGCCCTTCCTGCGGAAAAAATTGGGATGTCCCTATTTCCTCCGGCTGAAATCGAAGAAACGACCGAAGCCGTTATCCTGAAACTAGAAGTTCCTGGGGTAAGTCCAGAGGATTTAGATGTCCAAGTTAGTATTGATGGTGTTGCGATTACTGGAGAACGAAAATCAACAAACCAGACGGAAGAAAAAGGCATCAGTCACAGCGAATTCCGTTATGGAAAATTCCGCCGAGTGATTCCGCTTCCGACTCGGATTCAAAACACCCAAGTTCAAGCTGAATATAAAGACGGAATTCTCAGCCTAACCTTACCGAAAGCAGAAGCAGAAAAAAACAAAGTCGTTAAAATAACCTGGGGTTAAGGATTAGCAATTGAACCAACCTTTCCTCAAGGCAGGGTAAACAAAAATAGTGTTAATCCCGGTCGAATTTTGATCAAATTTCGACTATAATTAAAAAAGAGGAAGGCGGATTTATGACAATATTNNAATATTTCCGCTTTTCTTCTGATTGATTTTTATGTTAAAATTGAGGATAGTTGCTTTGAGTATTAACGAATCAGAATCTCAGCCCCAGACTGAAAATGAGATCATTGAAGATAAAGTTATGGAGAAAATACAGCCCAAAAATATGGCGATTAATTCCATTATTCGTTATCTTTTAGTTGCGGTTTTAAGTGTGGGTTTAACCTTAATCAGTCTACAGATTTTTCCGCATTTTTTAATAACTTATGCCCAAGCTGAACCCATCCCAACCGAAATTCAACCTCCAACAGTTACCGCCATTCCTAACCCGAATTCTTTCGGAAATTTTGTCTCGGTGGCGGTGAATCGAGTCGGGCCAGCCGTAGTTAGAATTGACACAGAACGTACCATTTCTGCTAATATTTCCGATCCTTTTTTTGATGATCCTTTTTTCCGCCGTTTCTTTGGGGAAGGAATGCCCCAAACTCCCCAAGAATATCAACAAAGAGGACAAGGTTCGGGATTTATTATTGATAGTAGTGGGATTATTTTAACCAATTCCCACGTTATTAAAGGAGCCGATAAAGTTACCGTTACCCTCAAAGATGGTCGTCAATTTCAAGGGGAAGTTCGTGGTAGTGATGACCTCTCAGATTTAGCCGTGATTAAAATTAATGGTAATAATTTACCCGTTGCTCCTTTAGGAAATTCAAGTGAAATTCAAGTGGGAGATTGGGCGATTGCTTTAGGAAATCCGTTAGGATTAGATAATACCGTTACCCTGGGAATTGTTAGTACCTTAAATCGTCCCAGTTCTCAAGTCGGAATTCCCGATAAACGATTAGATTTTATTCAAACCGATGCAGCAATTAATCCGGGTAATTCTGGGGGGCCATTATTAAATGATAGAGGGGAAGTAATTGGGATTAATACCGCTATTCGTGCCGATGGTCAAGGGATTGGTTTTGCTATTCCTATTGATGCCGCCAAAGTCATTGAATCAGCTTTAGTTAGAGGAGAAAAAATTGCCCATCCCTATATTGGTATTCGCATGGCAACCTTAACGGCGGATACGGCAAAACGAATGAATAATGACCCTAATTCCTTAATGTTAATTCCTGAATTTAATGGGGTATTAGTAGTACAAATTATTCCCAATAGTCCGTCGGCAAATGCGGGTTTACGTCGAGGAGATGTGATTACAGAAATTGATGGACAAGCAATTATTAGCGCCGACCAATTACAACGTTTAGTTGAAAAAAGCAAAATTGGTCAACCCCTTGAAATTACTCTCCATCGCGGACAAAAAACCGAACAAATTTCTGTACGTCCTGGTCAACTGGATGAGGCAGCTTTGCATTAATTATTGTGGCTTTGCTCTAACAAAAAAAAATGCACTCTTTCTAAATGAAGTTGAAGGAAGGGTGTATTTTTCAGGAGAAAACTTTAAAATATTTTTTGATTAGCAAACCCGGTGTTCCTATTGTAATCAATTTATTTGGTATTGGGTACAAAAATATCTCATCGGACAGATGTAAAAGCAAAGATNNATTATTAGCATATATAAAGCAAAAAACGGATAATAATTATGTAAAATCAGCATAAGATAATTTGATATTAATTGGATTTAGCGCTACGATCAGAAAGAGTAGTGAAATCGTTCATCTCTTGGTAGTCTTTGATTCTCGCATACCAAAATGACTACTAAAAGACGGAAGTAGGGACTTCTCCCGAAGGAACGCGCCTGTCTTCACTGCGAGTTGAAACAGGAGGCGGAAAACCATGACTTTAAGTAAAGAAACTGTGCGCGAAACTTCTTCGGCGGATATTCCGACCAGTGAAAGTTTCGATTTTGATTTGTGGGCAACAAAAGTGAGACGTCAGCTTGTGGCTGCATTAAATCACCAAGTAGCTCCCGAACTTTCTCAGAACGACGCTCAAACAACCCCATCCAAATTATAAGGAATTAGGGTTCGAGGAAAATAGTTAATCTCAATTAATTTGGTTTTATACTATTTTTCCATTCGATAATATTACTTGTAGGGGGGACTAATTAGTCGCCCTTACCTGTTTTTATTCATAAATTTAGTCAGAAACCGGGTTTCTAAGGAATACTGATTTTAGCCAAGAGATAACTATTAGAAACCCGGTTTCTGAGATTCTAAAGTTAAAAATTGTTGTACTGTTTGCCAATATTGATTCCCTCCAACCTGTCTAACATTATTATGACCCGCACCCGCAACAATTAAAAGCTGTTTAGATTCCGTTGCTGCGGTAAATAAAGCTTCACTCATCGTCGAAGGAATTAACTCATCTTCGGTTCCATGAGTCAATAATATCGGCATTTTTAAGGCAGAAATTTTAGCCAGGGAATCAAATTTTTGGGTTAAAATTAAATTAATCGGAAACATCCAATATTTCTTTTTATAAGCAATCATTTCTTTAATATTAGTAAAGGAACTTTCAATAATTAATCCGGCAATTTCAGGATGGTTTAATGCTAAATTAATTGCGATCGCACCTCCCAATGAATGACCAAAGATATAAATATTATTAGGATTAATTTGGCGTTCATTCACTAAATAATTCCAGGCAGTTTCTACATCTTCATAAACTGTTTTTTCCGATGGAAAACGCTCTGTACTGCGTCCATAGCCCCGATATTCAACTAATAAAACCGATAAACCCATTTGATGAAATTGTTCAGCATATCCCATATTTGCCCCGATAGTATTGCGGTTTCCATGTAAATCAATAATCACTTTTTGATTAGGATTAGTTTCTGAAGGAATCCACCAACAATGTATCATTTCTATTTTTCCCGAAGCAGTAGGAATTTTTAACTCAATATCTTGATAAGATAAACCGACATCATCCGGGGTAATAGAAATTAAACGGGAGGGTAAAAAAATAAATCGAGTTTGTCGAAAAAACAGGAATAGACAAGCAGTTAAATAGGCGATCGCACCCACCGCTAAAACGATTAATCCTACTTTAAATAGAATTATTAAAATTGGATTTACTATCATTTTAATCCCTCCTACTTTAAATAAAGTCACCTTTTTAATCTTTTTATCTCTTAAATCAGTTAAATCAAAAAGAGAAAAAAGGTTTTTTGCACACAACCCTATTCTTTTCGGTAGAGATCAACCCATTTCCGTTTAATTTAGCAAGAATTTTGAACAAACCATTTCAACCCCGTCCTAGGAAATTAGGGTGAGTTAATTATTAATAATCTAACGGTAAAATAGTTCCATAATAAAAAGTTAAGTGCGATCGCAATGATCACTAAAATTAGTCGCCGTAATGGGTTTTTGTTCTAATTATAAAGACCACCTTATCGGTTTCTAAAATTTCATAAACAATTCATAATATTCTTGACTGATTAAAGTTGAGACAGGAGTTCAAAATAGCGCTCTCGATTAATTCCGGCTGTTTTTAAATTGGTCATAATATGAGTCACAGGAACTTCGCCAGGGCTTGTTTTGATAACCACAGGACGGTTAACTCCTGGTTTTGTTAAAATCAGGTGATCTCCCTTTTGTCGTACCACCATAAAGCCTTCTAATTCAAAAACTTTAACCAAAGTTTGATAGCGAATTGGTGTAATTTTTTTAGAGTTTGGAGTCATTCTTCCTCAACCTATTGTAACCAATTCAGAGAATATCGGTTGGCGAGGAAGCCAGTTTCCATTCTGTTGAATAAAACCCGCTTCTTCCAAAACAATGCTTAATGTTCCCATTATTTCGCATTCTTCAAAAAAAGCTTCTAATGCTTCTTGAACAGATTGTTTTGCTTCTTCTAGGGTTTCACCAAAACTAGAAACATCTAAATCAGGACAAAGGGCTACATAAAAATTACCTTCTTGAAATATTTCTAGCCGAACTTCAATGTTTTTTAGCATAGTTTTCTGAATCACCTGCTATTATACTAAGTCAATAGGTTTAGTTTAACACGATCTCCCTTATTTTTAGGAAAAACCTAGAAATCCTTAAAGGTTACTTTCCTACTAATAATAATAGAGGCGGAGCCTCAATAATAGCATTCCCAGGCTNNAAGGGGGGTTAGGGGGGATCAATTATTAATAACCCAACGGCGAAACAGTTCCACAATGATCCGCCAATGGTTATCGGTTTCTGTGATAACATCATGCCGCGAAAGGGTATCAAGGGCATTTTGTAGCGAATTTGGATCTAAATTTGTAATAGTTTGTAGGGTATTAAAATCGAGTCCGGTGGGGTGAGGTGCGATCGCTTTTATAATATTTTGTTGACCTGGAGATCCTTCCCCCGCTTGTTGCCAAACCCCGGTAAAATAATAGCGTCCATTTTGATAGAATTCGGGTTGATTAATAATCCCATCAACATCAGCAATGGTAAACATAGGATCTCGTTTATTTCCCAGTTCAAAGACTTGATCATTATACCGACGAACTAATAGAAAACCGATCAGTTGCACTAAATAAGGTTGTCCGGCGGTTAAATCATAGATATAATCGAGAGCATCGGGTTTATAATCGAGGGGGAAATCTTCACCGGGGTTAGCGAGAAGATAGCGACAGGTTGCCCGTTCTAAAAAGCTAACCCGGATGGGAATAATACTGGCAAAAAACGGGTTAAAATAGTCTTCGGTCATTTCTTCTAGGGTGTGGAGTCCGGCTAAAGCAAAGGCAATTTTAGGACTCATTTGCACCATTCCCCGCAATACGCCCATAAAGTCTTTGGGAATGCGATCGCTTTTGATTAATTCTTCGATTTGTTCAAATTCATCGAGGGCAATAATTAATCCAGTATCGCCTAAGTGGGTTTCAATTTGTTTTAAATAGCGTTCAAAAGTGCGATAGGGAAGATTGATTAAGCTATCATCATCGGGGGGTGGAATTTGCAGGGTGTCTGAGAGGGAATCTGCGATCGCCATTAACACTTCACCCACTCCTTGAATACTATTACCAACGGTTAGTAAGTTAACATAAGCGAGTTTAACTTTGCCATCTAAACGGGTTGAAATATTCCGCAAAATTGATGTTTTTCCCATGCGTCGGTGTCCGAACAAAACCACTGATTGCAGTTGACGAGTTGAAACCCATAATTCCTCTAATTGTTTAATAATATCTTCCCGTCCGATAAACTGTTTACCGATAACAGGATCACCGATGATATAGGGATTTATTACTTTTTTAGTTATGGAAATCTTGCCAATTTCTTCTGTAATTCCTAATAAAGCAGATTGCCAATTTTTAGCAATATCAATAATTAAACCTCGTTCTGCTTCGAGTAGAGTTTGTGGTTCATCGATAATCCTTTTAACTTCTCCTAATGCTCGATTTAATGCCAATGATCTAGTAGAACGAGAAACACTATTTTTAATTAAATTTACATCTTCAATAACCTGATATAAAGTTGTTATAGCTGTCCAAGTTTGGGGGCGTAGATAGGGTTCTTGGGGAAGATCAGGTAATTCTAAAGTTGCAATATCATCTATAGTTTTAGCTGGCTTAAAAATTGTTAAAAGTAGAGCTAATGTTAACATTTCCTGCCCATACAATAGGGAAGACACAACTCCAAAGGCTTCCGCCGCTTTTTCAGGTTGTTGTTTATGCAAATACCAGAAACCCGCAGCAGCAGCACGCGCAGGGGTANNCCGCAGCAGCAGCATGAGCAGGAGTATCTAAACGAGGTTGTGCTTTAAGTTCTGAATTTCGCCAAAATAAAAAGCCTTTAATGAGTTTAAACTTCAATTCTTCGCCAAGAGAAGCAGAAGCAAATTTAACTAAATTCCAATCCAACGGATTTTCTGCAAGCTGAGATACCTTAAAAATTAGATATTCTGGAGGCGTTTTAGCTAAAACCTGATTGACCGCTTTGACTACAGGAATAAATTGATAACTATACCTCAATAATTCATTAGCATTTTCCAGTCCCAGTTGCCAATCTTGTGTTAGCCAATTTGTTAACCAAGAACTCAAAAAAGGTAAGGGAATCGGTGTGGTTCGAGGAAACAACAAACTCCTATTTTGCAGTGAAACCAGATTAAATAGGGAACCTATCATCCAAACTTCAGGACGCCAAATCGCCACGCCCCACGCCACGCCGAACGCCACGCCAAACGCCACGCCC
>DMPJ01000283.1 GCA_003456035.1 Planktothrix sp. UBA8402 | reverse complement strand
GGCGGGTTTACAAAGATTATTTGTGGGGATAATAAATAATTACAGAACCCGCCCCTACAGTTAATTAAGGTTCAATAAAATGCGCCCAAATTGAACCATCAGGCCCGGCAACTTGATCCATATAACCAGAGGAATAAATAATCCGGCGACCCTCGCTATTAGAATATCCAGTATAGGCATCTCCCCAAGGATCATTAACAATATATCCCTGATTATTATAGCCAATAACTGTTATAATATGACCAGATGGAGTTGTATCTACACCAATCACAACCGGACGACGATTAATTAATTCATTTTTCAAATCTGACCAATACCGAGTAGTGCTAAAACTGGTTTTAAATCCGTAGGCGCGAATTAAAGCCGACAAAACATTATGATCAGTTTGAGAACCTGTTCCCCCATAATTAAAACACCATTGCAATAATTCATCCTCTAATTGTCCGCCCCATTTCGATCGCACACCGTAATAATACATCACCATTGCAATCGAAGTAACGTTACAAGTAGACCAATAAAAACGGGGATTATCTCGTTGAGAAAAATAGGGTACATTTAATTCTACTTGAGATGGTAGTGGGTTAAAAACTCGTCCTCCTCGCTTGAATTTGACATACTGAGGGAATATATAACCCGTATTACCAAAGTTAGGCAATTCTTCCAACAGAGAAACCTTAATATGGTTGTTTTCCAGACCATAACTTTTGACTCCATAAACCCGTCCTAATGGTAAAGTTGTGCGATCAGATTCTGGTAATTGACTAGAATCAATCGGCTGTTTTTTCAATACAGTTTTTTCTAATACTGTGAGGGTAATAGCATCAGGATCATAACCAATTTGTTGACCATCCCGAATTAATTTAACGTGCTGCCAATATACATACCCAACTTTGCCAAAATTAGGAATAGATTGGGATAAAGTGACTCGGAAATGTCCTTTAACCGAGGCATAACCTTTAATCCCAAAGGTTTGTCCTAATAATAATTGTTCAAATTGTTGGGGATCTAAATCAGAAGAATCAACGGGTTGAGCTTTGATTTTTGTGGTTTCCATCACCAACATTTGAGCATTGACATCGGTATCGGGAACTTCATCAATATCAAAACGAAACACCTCCGATCCTTTTTTTAATCTCACATAATTGGTATAAATATAACCAAAATTGCCAACAGGAGGAATAGCATTTTCTAAGACTATTTTAAGATGACCGTCAACTAAACCATATTTTAATACTTTGAAGATTTGACCTGCCTTGATAGTGACTTTTTGCCGTTGATTTAACGAACTTGAATCAAAGGGAACAATTTTAAATAACGTATCTTCAAGGATTTCTAAGGTTAAGGATTCTCCGACGGTCATGGCATTTTCACTGACCGTAATATTAATCACTTGACTGGCGGTAACATTCCCTTGTTGATCAATTGCTTTTAATCGTAACCACCGATATCCAGCATCACTAAATCCCTGGTTTAATTGAGTTTCCCAGGTGCTTTTTTGCCAATCTAAACTAATATTAAAAGCATAACGATCTTCAGCAAATAGAGTAATTTCTGCGGTAGTTTTCGGATCAAAAGTTCCTTTTAAAACCACAGAAGTATTAACTAAAACTTCCGTTGACCCTTGATAGGTTAAGGTTTTATTTGGTGTTAAGGGAATATTCCCCCGACTCAGAAATATAAAATCAGGATACAAATATCCAGTATTGCCAAAATTGGGAAAGTTTTCGGTTAAACTAACTTTAATATGACCTGATTCTGAAGTATAACTTTGCACACCATAAACCATTCCTGCGGGAAGGGTAATTTTTTCTGACGAGTCCAGATAAGCAGAATCAATCGGACGTTTTTTCAAGGGCGTTGTATTAACAATTGTGCAGGTAATAGCATTATTATCAAAGGCAATTTCTTTACCTGTTTCTAAAATTTGAACGTGATAGCGATAGAGATATCCCGATTTGCCAAAACCAGGGAATTCTTGATTGAGTGTGACTCGAAAATGATCGGCAATACAAGCGTATCCAATAATAGTATAAGCACTGCCTTGAGGCATTTCAATAAATTGATCCGATGCTAACTGGGATAAATCATCGGGTTTCATTTTTAAAGGGGTTGTTTGTGTCACCCATAATAGTTGATTTCCGGGAATATGATCAGGGAGTTGATTTTGATTAAACCATAATAGTTTTGCTCCTTTTGTAACTACAACATGGGGTTGATAGACATAAACAAATTTTCCTAAATTCGGTAAAGGATTATTGAGTTCTAATTTCAGATGATCATTAACTAATTCTATGGTATTTACAACTAAACTTTCCCCTAATTTTAGGGATTGTTTTTGTTGATCATTTAACTGAGAAGAATCTATGGGTTGAACTTTTAATAAAGTGTCTTTTTGAGAAATAATTGTATAGGTAAATCGCGTATTAATCCCTTCTTGATTTACCATTAAATCAATTACTTGATCAGCAATTGTATTGTTTTGATCATCTTTTCCTTGCAGTCTCAACCATCGTTTTCCGGCGGTATTAAATCCATTCTCCAAACTCACAGACCAAATTCCGGCTTTAGCATTAAAATCGACGGTCAAAACATATTTATCTTCCGCAATAACCGCAACAGTTTGATATTTTTGAGGATCATAAGTTCCCACTAAAACCGCAGGTTGATCAATCAGAATATCTTTTGGGCCGAGATATGTCACCATGTTTACAACTCCATGATCTAATTTAATAAAGGGTTGAAATTAGTAAAAAACCGCCAAAGAAAATTCTATGGGCGGCTATCTTAGAAATACGGATAATTTTGACTACAATTAACCGCCCACAATTGTTAAAATATCTTGGGCGTGGGTTTCGGTTTTAACTGCTGCATCAACGTGAATAATTTTACCGTTGGCATCAATAACGTAAGTAACCCGCTTAGAATAGCCACCACCATCTACATCATAAGCGTTTGTAAGAGATCCTTCAGTATCAGCTAATAAAGGGAAGGTTAAACTATATTTCTCGGTAAATTTTTGGTGGGAAGCTTCATCATCCATACTCACCCCTAAGACAACAATATCTTTGTCTTGATATTCTGTATGGTGATCGCGGAAACTACTAGCTTCCTTGGTGCAACCGGGGGTATCATCTTTAGGATAGAAATACAGGACAACGGTTTTGCCTGCGAAGTCAGATAGAGAAACGGTATTCCCATTGGTATCTTTGACGCTAAAGGCAGGGGCATCTGTCCCAACAGTTAAAGGCATTGTTATTTCGTCCTTCTCAATTAGAGTTAACTTGACTTGACTGTCTTCAGTTATTTTAAGACATTTTGGATAACCTGAACAAAAAAATGGAAATTAGGGGACGGTATCGGAAGATTCAATAAACTTAGGGGCAATTCATGAATTACCCAGATAATAACTTTAATCTGATTGATAATGATAACGAGCCAGTAAAAAATAAACCTTATTTCCTGTTACTTTATACACCAAACGATGTTCTAAATCAATTCGCCGTGACCAAGTATCGGCGGCAATATATTTAAGAGCTTCAGGTTTTCCTAACCCGGTAAAGGGTTCACCATTAAGAATATCTGCTACCAAATCTAAGATTTTATCACCTTTTTTCGGTTCGTGACGATACCACCAAGCTAAATCTTGCTTAAAATCAGGACTGAAAACAGGCAAATAAGTAGAAATAGGATGATTATTAGCTTGATCTAACTGATGCTTTTTTTTAGGACTCAATTCCTAACTCCGCTTTCAAATCAGCTAAAGTTTGAGGAATTCCATCTGCTGTTTCTGCCCATTCTAAAGCCCGAAATAAGCGTTTAGCATTTTCAGGCGATCGCAATAAATAAACACATTCTAATAAACTCGAAAGTTCATCTTCAGCAATTAACGCCACATTTTTCTGATTACGACGCTTAATCACCATAATTTGCCGTTGATCACACACTTCATCCAAAATACTCGCTAAATTCATCCTGGCTTGAGAGTAAGTCATTTCTTTGCTTAACATCATTTCTACAAAAAACTTGTACAACATTATTGTACAATATTATGGGAGTCAGGTATCGACAAAAACTTGAAATAACTCCCTTCCAACGTTAAGTTCTGCAACAGTTTCTTTGATTAAACTTGAAATTATGTAACTCTGGATACAGAAATAATTTTAATTTTCAGTTTGAATCAATTCTTTCGCTCTTAACCTTTGATCTGGGATACAGTACAAACAGAAAGTTATCCCATGCAACCGTTATGACCGTTTTGGAATCTCCAGGGAAGTCTTCAATACAATATTCTGAACCCACTTTTAAACGGGCTGAACGGGCGATCCGGTGTTCCCCGTTTCGACTACAACTGTTAACAATGATGCGGTTTAGCAGTATCAGTCTGACTGGAATTACCGGACAGTCTGGGGTCAATTCTGCCTATACCCCTACAATCTTAACGGAACGGACAGCCGAAAATGCGTTACTCTGGCTGATTCAAGTGGGGGTTCTCCGTCGAGAAGTTGATGGTCAGGGAATTACAGATAGTTTTCGCCTAACACCCCTAGGACGGCAATTAATCGACCAATGGGAGAGTCAAAATCAAGGTATACCCCAGCCTTCATTATGCGATCGCTCGATCAATATCCTGAATCGTTGGTTACGATTTCCCTTTTAAAAAACTTAGATTAGAAAATAGTGTGCTTTGATATAGCACCCGACAGTTAGATAGAATTAAATCCTATCTAACTGTGGGATGCAATTTTTGGAGATTAGATAGACAACTAAATTCGATCAATTTAAGATTTGTCGATACAATGGGTTGAGCACTAATTAAAATGACACTAATGAAACGTATTTTAGGACTAACGGCAGTGATCAGTATGGCTTTGCTATCTTCAACATCGGCGGAACAACCTTTATATGTTGCTTATCCACCGCCAGATCACAAAACAACATCTGACCGGATTTTTTTGATTGGAACGGCTGCACCCGAGGGAAAAGTTTCAATTAATGGTCAAGTGATTCCCCGAAGCCAAGCTGGTCACTTTGCACCCACATTTCCATTGCAACTTGGGGAAAACAATTTCATTTTACGCTACAAAGATCAAAAAATCAAACTTAATATTACTCGGATTTCGACATAAGCGACCCCCTTGGATAGTGTCAGCTTTTTAAAGGATTCATTGGCTCCGGTTGAGAATTTGGCCATCCGCCCAGGGGAGTTGATTTGTTTTAGTGCGATCGCCCCGGAAAAGTCTACGGTTTCTGTTGAATTAGCCGGACAAACAATGTCTTTATTCCCACAGTATCAGAGCTTAGAATTACCCGATAACAAAGCGGTTTTAATCGAGAATAATCAACCCATAAAATCCGATATAGTCAAACATCAAGGCTGTGGAAAAATTGCCGAGAATTGGAATTTTTCTGAATCCCAAAAAACCTTAGATTTAGGTCAACCCAAATATCAATTAACCCTGAATAATCAAACCATTACCCAACTATCAACGGGCAAAATTTCTATTCTTTCTCCTACTAAATTTGAAGTTGCTGAAGTCATTGTTGAAGAAGGAGTTGCACGCACTGGCCCCAGTAGCGATCATTCCCGTTTAACCCCTTTACCTAAAGGAACCCGTGCCACCATTATCGGACGACAAGGGGATTATTTACGCCTCGATTATGGGGGGTGGATTAAAGCCGATGAAACCCGGATCACCACTGAATCAGTTCCACCAAATTCTTTAATTAGAAGTGCCAGTTCTCGTCAAGTTGGAGACTGGTTAGAAGTTTCTTTTCCCCTGCAAGTTGCAGTTCCAATCACCGTCAAACAAGATGATCAAAGTTTAACTTTAACCCTTCATAATACAACGGCTAAAACCGATACAATTCGGTTTAATGATAATCCTTTAATTTCTCGCATGGATTGGCAACCAATTTTATCTTCCCAAGCAGAATCACAAAATGCAGTGCAGTATATTTTTCATTTTAAAACCAAACAACAATGGGGTTATAAACTTCGTTATGATGGCACAACTTTAGTTTTATCTCTTAAAAATCCCCCGCAACTAAAATCTAATTTACCCTTATCTGGGTTAAAAATTTTAATTGATCCTGGTCATGGAAGCAAAAATGATTTAGGGGCAAAAGGGCTGACGGGGTATCCTGAAAAAGATGTTAATTTAGTCGTTTCCAAGCTATTAGAAGCGGAACTAATTAAACGAGGTGCATCGGTATTTATGACCCGTCAAGGCGATGAAGATTTGTACCCGCAAGATCGGGTAAAAATGATTAATCAACAGGAACCAGATTTATCAATTTCTATTCATTATAATGCCTTACCCGATCATGGAGATGCTATTAATACTAAAGGAATTAGTGTGTTTTGGTATAACCCTCAAGCCCATAATTTAGGGGTATTTTTACATGAATATTTAGTTAAGAAATTAAACCGCCCTTCCTATGGAGTTTTTTGGAATAATTTAGCCTTAACTCGTCCTACCGTCGCCCCATCGCTTTTATTAGAATTGGGATTTATGATTAATCCAGAAGAATTTGAATGGATTGTTAACCCCCAAGAACAACAAAAATTAGCAAAAACTTTAGCTGATGGTATAGTAGAATGGACAAAAATAACCCAATAGTTCGAGGAATCTTAGAACTCGCAGATATTCTTAAATGTCGATCTATTGGAGAATTCATGGTTAAAATGGTGATTACTAGCTTCTTCAAAACCAGTGTATTACAGTTAGCTCAATTGATGACAGAACATATTGAACAGTTTCAAAATGAATCTAATCGAGAACTCGAAGCTAAAGTTAAAGAAAGAACAGCCGAATTAGAACAGACTAATCAACAGTTAAGACTGGAATTAGATCGGATTCAACAAACTCAAACTTCATTAAAACAATATGAACGTATAGTTGATAAAACCTCTGATTGCATCTGTTTACTGGATAAAAATTATATTTATCAAACTGCTAATCCCGCTTACTTAAAACTGGTTGATAAACCCTTAGAGGAAGTTATTGGTCATTCTGTTATTGAAGTTTTAGGCGAGGAAATGTTTAATCAAATCCTCAAACCCTGTCTCGATCAATGTTTAGTCGGAGAAGTGGTACAAAAAGATTCCTGGGTTAATATTTATGCAGTCAAAAAACTTTATATCAGACGCACCTATACTCCCTATTTAGACGAACAGAATAAAATTTGTGGAGTTCTGCTTAGTATTCAAGATTTAACCCGTCTAAAAGAAACCGAAGATGCACTCAAACACCATCAAGAACTATTTTATTTAACAGTTCAACACGCCCCAGATGTGTTTGTGATTTATAATTCAGAACGGCGATTTCAGTATGTAAATCAACGAACAGTAGAACGAACAGGATTTCCCAGAGAAGACTTCATTGGTTATCGGGATGAAGATGTTTATCCGCCAGAAGTTTATTCTAAATACCTACCATTATTAGATCAAACTATAGCCACAAAAACCGTACAAATTGGAGAATTTACACTGCAACTTCCAGGTTTAGAACCTTATATGATTGTGATTAAATATGTACCTGTTTTGGACGATCATGGAGAGATTGAACAAATTTTAGGAATGACCTTTGATATTAGCGATCGCAAACGGATTGAAGAAACTCTGCGTCAACGAGAAGCTCAGTTAAAAGCCATTACCGATAACATTCCAGGGGCAATTTATACCTACATTAAACGTCCAGATGGTTCTAGTTTTGTAGAATATATTAGTGATGGTTGTTTGGAAGTATTTGGCTTGAGTGCAAAACAAATAATTAAAAATCATCAACTTTTAGTCCAAGGGTTTAATTCAGAAGATCTGAAGAAACATCGAGAAAAAATTGCCCATAGTGCAGTTACATTAACTTCCCTGTTTTATGAATTGCGATATCAGATGCCGAATGGAGTTTTAAAATGGATTGCGGAAGCCTCCCGTCCCGAACTTAGAGATAATGGAGATATTGCTTGGCAAGGTATAATTTTAGATGTGAGCGATCATAAAAAAACCGAATTAGAATTAAGAGAAACCAGCGATCACTTGAATTTCTTGCTTAATTATTCTCCCGTTGTCATTTTAAGTTGTCAACCAGAAGGCAATTATCCCATCACCTTTGTTAGCGAAAATGTTAAGGATATTGTCGGTTATGAACCTCAAATATTTTTAGAAGATTCTGCCTTTTGGATTAAGCAAATTCACCCCGATGATCGAGAACAAGTTTTAACCAACTTAGCCACCAAATTTACCGAAGATTTTTATATCCATGAATATCGCTGGCTAAAAAGCGATGGTAACTATAGTTGGTTTTTAACACAGTTAAGAAAAATCAAAGATGAAGCTGGAAATGTGACAGAAATTTTAGGATATTTAATTGAAATCACAGATCGCAAAACCTTAGAACAAGAATTAGCCACATTACTAGAACAAGAAACCCGTCGCAGCGAGGAACTCACCCAGAAAAATATAGCCCTAGAAGAAGCTAGAAGGGAAGCAGAAATTGCCAACCAAGCTAAGAGTGAATTTTTAGCTAATATGAGCCATGAAATTCGGACACCGATGAATGCAATTTTAGGGTTTACGGATTTATTGCAATCAGTTGTTACCGATCCTAAAGCTATCACTTATTTAGAAGCAATTATTATAGGAGGTCGAACCCTACTCGCCTTAATTAATGATATTCTCGATTTGTCTAAAATTGAAGCTGGTAAACTAGAATTAAATTATGCACCCGTTAATTTGCGGGTACTGATTAGAGAAATTCAACAGATTTTTAACTATAAAGCTATAGAAAAAGGTTTGATTTTAAATACTAATATTGATCACGAACTTCCCCAAACGCTCTATATTGATGAGATGCGGTTACGTCAAATTTTGTTTAATGTTGTAGGTAATGCTCTCAAGTTCACAGAAACAGGATATATTAATATTTCTGCCAAAACTCAACCCTATTTTGCCTTTAATAGTCAAAAAATTTGGTTAGAAATTACCGTTGAGGATACAGGAATTGGCATAGCTCAAGATCAGCAAAGTCGGATTTTTGAAGCCTTTATTCAAAGTGCTGGACAAAGTAATCGTAAGTATGGAGGAACGGGTCTAGGATTGGCTATTACTCAACGCTTAACTCAGATGATGGGGGGGACTGTATTGCTTCAAAGTAAATTGGGACAAGGAAGTATTTTTACCTTTGTATTTCCAGAGGTTGGTTTTAGCAAAAATCAAATCTCTTTAGGATCAAATTTTGGTCAAGATCGCAATCTTAATCAGTTTCATCCTAGTACAATTTTGGTTGTTGATGATATCGAATCTAACCGAGAATTGATCCGAGGATATTTTGCCGAAAGTCCCCATTTATTATTATTTACGGAGAATGGAAAACAAGCAATTAATCAAGCAAAAGTTAATCAACCCGATTTGATTTTATTGGATTTACGAATGCCGGAAATGGATGGAAAAATTGTCGCTGAACATCTTAAACAAGATCAACAAACTAGACATATTCCGATTGTAATTCTTACCGCTTCCTGTGAATCTGAACAACTAATAGAAATTCAACAATTCTCTCAAGGATTTCTGCTAAAACCAGTTAGTTTAACACAATTAGTTTTAGAATTAAAGCAACATTTATTAATCAAAGATCAAAGAGAAAATACCAACATAGAAGAAGTAGAAAAAATCTTAGTTTTCTCATCTTTAGAAATCGGATCGGCGGCATGGAGAGAATTGCTATTTAAACTTGAACAGGAAGAAGAACAGGTTTGGAATTCTTTAAGAAAAACCTTAAAAACCAAGGATTTACAGCAATTTGTTCAACGTCTGGAAACCTGGGGACAACAGTATCAATATCAACCATTATTAGAATATGCCCATACCCTAGAAACACAGCTAGAAGCATTTGATTGGAATAATATTCCTGAAACAGTTGAGCATTTTTATAATATCATAAAAACATTAAAATTTGATAGTTAATAAGGAATTTAACCTATGAATTTGGACTCATTTATCCCGGAAGATTTTTTAATCCTAATTATTGATGATATTACCGACAACTTAAAAGTGGTTGGGACAATGCTTGATGAAGCTGGTTATAATACCACCTTTGCTACCAGTGGATACCAAGGGTTAAATCGGCTAAAAAATAATAGAATAGATTTAATTTTGTTAGATTTAATGATGCCGGAAATGGATGGATTACAGTTTTGTCAATACCTGAAAAATGATCCAGAAATTCAAGAAATTCCAATTATTTTTCTAACAGCTAACCAGGAACAAGATAATTTAGTTAATGCCTTTGAATCCGGGGCTGTAGATTATATTACCAAACCTTTTATTAAAAATGAATTATTAGCGCGAGTTAAAACCCATTTAACCCTAAAACAAACAACAGATAACTTAAAAAGTGCCTTATTACAACTGCAACAATTATCTCAACTTGACCCCCTAACCCAAATTTCAAATCGTCGCAGCTTTTTTGAATTTGCTGAAGTTCAATTTAATCAAGCTATTCGGGATAAAACTATATTTTCTTTATTAATATTAGATCTAGATCATTTTAAACAGGTTAATGATAATTATGGTCATCTAATTGGCGATCGCACTTTAATAACTTTTACTTCAACAGTTAAAAATTATCTCAGAGAAATTGATCATTTTGGACGCTATGGAGGAGAAGAATTCGTAATTTTATTACCTGAAACCAATCTTAAAGATGCCCTGAAAATTGCCCAAGGGATTTGTCATTTAATTGCTGACCTTTCTATCCCGACGGAAAAAGGTAATTTACAAATAACCGTGAGTATTGGTATAGCGGTTTTTGCACCCCAGGATACTCGAATTGAGGATATTTTTGATCGGGCTGATCAATCTCTATACCAAGCGAAAGCCCTGGGAAGAAATACTTGTTATGCTGATCAATCTCAATTATAATTTTTCACCTTGTCTCCCGCTCTTGCTAAACTGGGAACAATGAATGTCTTAATAGCGGAGGATTTTATTTGTGGACTGGCGAGTTCGAGCAATTCGTGGCGCGACAACGGTTTCAGAAAATTCAGTTGCAGCCATTCGAGAAGCGGTTATAGAATTATTAGATGAATTGGAAACCCGGAATCAACTTGATCCTAATGAAATTATTAGTATGACATTTTCTGTTACAAAAGATTTAGATGCTATTTTTCCTGCCGCCATCGCCCGGGAACGTCCTTTTTGGCACAATGTTCCTTTATTAGATGTTCAACAAATGCACGTCGCCGGGAGTTTACAAAACTGTATCCGCTTTTTAGTTCATGTTAACTTACCCAGCGATAAAACTCAAGTTTATCATCCCTATTTAAGAGGTGCAGAAAACCTCCGTCCCGACTGGAATTTAACCCCAGTTCATTCTTGATAAAAGGGGAATAGGCAATGGGGAATAGGCAATGGGAAATGTTTTATCCCTTATTTTCTATTCCCTATCCCTTCTTGAAACCCATATTAAGAACCAGACAATTATACCTGAAAACTAACAACAATCTTACTCTTTTTCAGTCGCTAAAGTTACTGAATCGGAGTTGCGATCGCGCCACCAAGCTAACATTGTACTTGCCACAAAAATGCTAGAATAAGCCCCCGCCGTGAATCCCACTAATAAAGCTAAGGCAAAATATTTTAGGGTTTCACCGCCAAATAGGAAAATACAAATTAGGGGCAATAGGGTAGTTAAAGTGGTATTAATAGACCGGGTTAAAGTTTGTTCTACCGCATCATCAACTACTTGATTAATGTGCAGATCAGGATTTCGGGCAATCACTTCCCGAACCCGGTCATAAATTACCACCGTATCATTAACAGAAAATCCCACAATTGTCAAGAGAGAAACCAGAAATAAACTATCAACTTCTACCCCTAAAACTAAGCCTAAAATTGAAAAAATTCCTACGGTAACGAGAACATCATGGAATAAAGCAACAAAGGCAAAAAAGGCATAATCAAACTTAAACCGAAAGGTTAAATAAACCGTAATTCCGGCAAAAGCTAATAGCAAAGCCGTTAATCCCGATATAAAAATTTGACGGCCAACGGTGGGGCCAACGGTATCAATTTGAATTCCTTTCGGGTCAAATGCTCCAATTTTTTGACTTAAAGCCGATTGTAAATTGCTTCTTTCTTCAACATTTAAAGTTTTCGTGCGAATAGAAACAATTTGTTTATCTTTTTTACCCGAATCTTTATCTAATAGTTGAATCGAACTATTTGCTAAACCTTGACTGGCTAAAACTTCCCGAACTTGAGCAATATCAATCGGGCCGTCACAATTATTAGCAACTGAACAATCCAGTTCTAATTGTAGACGAGTTCCTCCCACAAAATCCAAGGCCGGACGTAACGGAGCGCCAATATCTGGCCGACTCCAAGAAATCCCCATAGCGATAATTCCCGCCAGAATAATCGCACCGGAAATCGCCCACCATAAGTTGCGTTGTTTAATAACACTAAAAGCCATAAATTAGTTGACTGTTGAGGTGTTGACTGTTGACTGTTAATTGAAAAATCCTTCTAAATCAGATTAGTGACCCCGGTTAATGGTTAACAGCCAACATCGCTTTTTTCCTATTTTTCTACCAACCACTGACCGGAAAAAATACTTTTAACCGCTAGAGAAATACGCTGTAAATCTTCTTGTAATAACGGGGGCCATTCAATACCTCGGTGACGACCGGCGGCAAATTGTTGCTGACTTTCTATGACTAATTGATGTAAGGCAAATACTAAAATTTTTTCAAATTTTGAATTATCTTTTAAGGTATCATAAGCAATTTTTAAGGATAATAAAATAGATGTGACTTGACCAGGAATAGGAGGTTGGCCCTGTTTTAAACGAATTAAAAACGCATCGGGATTTTTTTGTGTTTCTAATGCCATGCCTTGATCAATTAAAAAATTATAGGCTGTTTTGTAATCCATTGCAATTGATTTGTTAAGTTGTCTACAATATTATACTTCATAAAATGATTATAAAAACAGAATCGGGGATTGGAGGTGAGAACTATAACTTCCGCAGATTTTTACCGTAGATTCAGCTAAACGTAAGGTTAAGGATAGACGGACTTTACCACTAATATTACAGATAGAACGATGAATTAAATCATCGGTAAAAAAGATAAATTCTCCGGGTTTTAAAATCACGGGTAAGGCGGATTTTTCGATTTCTGCTTGAACTTCAAAAAAAGGATTTCCACTAAAGGGATCATTCATTTTTATAGGACATAAATTATGATATTGTTGGGGTAAATATTCAAAACCATTTCCGGCATTGACTTCGGTTAAAGCAATATAAGCATGAAGGGTTTTTCCAGTTTTTGTTAATAACTGAGGATATCGATCTTGATGCCAAAGGGGAATTAATTGTTTGGCGGGATAATTAGCCCATAATTCTGAACGCCAAAGAAAGGGGGATTCTCCTAAATATTCCCGGGCTTTTTCTAGTAAATATTGATTTTGACAGAGTTTTAAAATTACGGGGGAATCTAAGTGTCTTTCCATATTAAATTGTCGTTTATATCCTTGAATTAAAAGTAATATTAATGAGCCAAAATCTGCTTTTTTTATAAATTGATAACTATTAGAAAATAGCTGAATCGGAGAACGGGGTAAAACCGTAGTAAAAATATGTTTTTGAATGTCTTGTAGTTCAGTTTCAGTTAAGTTTAAAGAATAGGGCCCCCAGATGCCATCCTCTTGATTATAGATAGTTGGGGTTTGGGAAATCGGGTTAGATAGTCCTGTCCAGAATAAACTTTTTTGCCATAATTCTTGAGCTAAATTATCATTTTGTGCTAGATTAGTTAAGGGGATATGTTGAAAATGTCTATTTAAAAATTGACCATTAATTAAGGAATATTCGGGGTTAGTTAAAAATTTAATAATATTACGACTAATGGTTTGAGGAGAATTTCCAATATGGAAAAAACGGCTTAAACGATGGGATAGACTAATATTAGATTGTACAAAACCAGGATGCAAAGCGTTAATTCTGACGGAGGTTTGATTTAAGTTATTTTGCAGAAGATACCGCATTAATAGCAATAAACAAACTTTAGAATCAGCATATAATTTCAGGAAGTTAAGCGGGGTTTTTTGTATCCATAATTTCCATCCTAGCTCCTTTGACCATAAAGCCATATCGGAAGCGATAAATAAAATTTGACTAGATGCTGATGCTTTGAGTTTATCTAAGAGTAAATAAGTTAGTAAAAAATGCCCTAAATAATTGGTTCCCCAAATTAATTCAAATCCTTCTTTTGTGGTTCCAGATTGATTAAAAATTCCGGCATTATTAATTAATATATTTAAAGGTAGTTGACGTTCTAAGAATAAATTAACACAAAAACGAATTGAATCTAAAGAGGCTAAATCTAGGGGCAAAAATTCAACTTTTCCTTGATTAGTTTGGGTGATAATATAATTAATAGCTTGCTTGGCTTTCTGTTCAGAACGACAAGCAATAAAAACATGATTGCCCTGTTTTGCTAGTTCTAATGCGGTGATTAAACCGATTCCAGAACTTCCCCCTGTGACTAGACAAACTTGTTTTTTCATATTCTTTTAATTAAAACAAAAATAACTGAGAGACGCGCCGTGGCACGTCTCTACATGGGTTTATGGCAGGTTTATCCTATTCCCATTCAATGGTTCCAGGGGGTTTAGAAGTAATATCATAAACGACCCGATTCACACCGCGAACTTCATTAACAATCCGATTAGAAATCAATTCTAATAAATCATAAGGAACCCGTGACCAATCGGCTGTCATTCCATCTTCACTACTAACAAATCGTAGTACAATTGGATAGGCATAGGTACGATGATCTCCCATAACTCCCACACTTCGCACCGGAAGTAATACGGCAAAAGCTTGCCAATAATCGTGATAAACCCCTTGTCTATTGATTTCTTCTCGGACAATTAAATCCGCATCTCGAAGGATATTTAACTTCTCCGCCGTGACTTCTCCTAATATCCGAATCGCTAAACCAGGGCCAGGAAAAGGATGACGTCGGACAATTTCTTCGGGTAAACCAATCGAACGTCCGACTTTTCGCACTTCATCTTTAAACAGTTTTCGCAGAGGTTCTACTAATTTAAACCGTAAATCTTTTGGTAATCCTCCCACATTATGATGGCTTTTAATTTTAACCGCAACTCGTTCTCCACTTTTGGGGTCAACATTGGTATCCGCCGATTCAATTACATCAGGATAAATTGTGCCTTGTGCCAACCACTTGGCATCGGTGATTTTGCCCGCTTCATCATCAAAAATTTCGATGAACAGATTGCCGATAATTTTGCGTTTTTGTTCAGGATCGGTGATACCGCTTAAGGCATCCAGATAACGCTGTTCAGCATTCACGCGAATGACTTTAACGCCTAAATGTTCGGCAAACACAGCCATCACCGCATCGCCTTCATGCAGGCGCAACAAACCTGTATCAACAAAAACACAGGTTAATTGCGTACCGATAGCCTTATGTAGCAACGCAGCCACTACGGACGAATCCACTCCGCCCGATAAACCCAAAATCACATGATCTGTGCCTACTTTTTCACGAACCGTTCTAATGCTGTCTTCAATAATATTATTAGCAGTCCAAAAGGCATCACAGCCACACAAATCCAGAACAAAACGCGATAGAATGCGTCCGCCTTGCTTCGTGTGCGTAACTTCTGGATGAAACTGCAACGCATAAAAGCCTTTAGCTTCATTAGCAATTCCCGCAATAGGCGCACCGTCTGAACTGGCAATCGTAATAAAACCTTCAGGTAATTCAACAACTCTGTCACCATGACTCATCCACACATCCAGCAAACCAAAACCTTCATCCGATACATGGTCTTCAATATTTGACAATAATTTAGAATGCCCACGCGCCCTAATTTGCGCATAACCAAATTCCCGATGACTGGAGCTTTCCACCTTGCCGCCCAGTTGTTCGGTCATGGCTTGCATTCCATAACAAATACCCAATACTGGTACACCTAGCTCAAACACACTCTGTGGAGCGCGAGGCGTATCCTGGCTTGTCACCGTCTCAGGACCGCCTGATAAAATAATGCCATTCGGGGCGAAATTTTTCACTTCTTCATCACTGCATTCGCAGGAATAAATTTCACAATAAACGCCTATTTCTCGAATGCGCCGTGCGATAAGTTGGGTATATTGTGAGCCAAAATCGAGGATGAGGATTTTGTGGGTATGAATATTTTTTTGTTGAATCACGTTAGTTTTAACCTGAGGTTGGGGTGAAAGTGGTTGGCTATAACGGATTATATAACGCTAAACTAAGGTAGCGATAACAAATAACACGCTTTACAGAACCTTAGTATGAAAAATGCGGTAAAATGTCAAAAAGTATTTAACTCACACATTAAACAAAACCATGACTATTTCATTAACTGAAAAAGCAGCTTTGCAAATCAAAAAACAACTGGAAAAACGCGGTTCTGGCATTGGCTTAAAACTGGGCGTTAAAAAATCGGGTTGCTCTGGTTATGCTTATGTGCTGGATTATGCGGATCAACTCAATGAAGATGACTCGGTATTTGAAGCCTTCGGTGTTAAAGTTATCGTGCCCGAAAGTGATCTTGAGTTTGTTGATGGCATCGAACTGGATTATCGCCGCGAAGGCATTAATGAAGCGTTTCAATTTAATAATCCCAATGTCAAAGGCACTTGTGGATGTGGCGAAAGCTTTTCCGTTAGCTAAAAAAGCCTTATCCACGAAAAGCACGAAA
>DMPJ01000527.1 GCA_003456035.1 Planktothrix sp. UBA8402 | reverse complement strand
TTACGAATTACGAATGGGGAATGGAAGGTCTTTTTTTTAGTTGCAGAGACGTTTGATTTAACGCCTCTACATCCGTTAATTTACTGAATAGCCTGGGTTCTTTCGGGCTGCCAGGGGGGGGCTGCCGGGCTGCTGGTGCGGGGGTTGCGGGCTTGAGGGATGCCCTCGTGGACAACGCCGCCGCCTTGAGTTCTGACTTGAACACAACTGGGAGTAAATAGGAAAATACTTTCCCCAATTCGTTCTTGGTGGCCATCAAGGGCAAAGGTTCCACCCGCGACAAAATCAACGGCTCTTTGGGCCTGATCAGGGTCCATTAAGGTTAAATTAAGAACGACAGATTTGCGTTCTTTCAGGGCGCGAATAGCGGTAGGCATTTCTTCAAAGGTGCGGGGTTCCATGACCACCACTTCAGAAATTCCATTCAAAGCGCCGGGCATTCCGATAACATTACTCATTGTTGATCCGATTCCAACTTCAGACATTACACCAGTATTCATAGATCCAGCAGACCGTTGTGAACGACGAGACGCCCGGGGGTCTTCTGCTGGTACGGTCGGGGCGGGCTGTTCTTGCGGGGGGGGATAGTTACCTGGGTAACGATTTCCCTCGGTTTCGTCGTATTCGTAATCGTATTCTACAGAGTCATTGAACCCTACAAAATCTTTTAGTCTATTAAAAATGTTCACGGTTTAGTCTCCATCACGACTTTAGAATTTCAACTCAACTTCCAGTTTAGATGGGTTGAGGGTTTGAGTTATATTGAATTTTTTTAAGACTCGCCCATTTTACTGTGAATTGTTGTATTTAACTCCTCCTTTGGCCAAAAATTATCCGTCCTAGTCGAATCATGGTAGCACCTTTTTGAACTGCTAGAGAATAATCTTCCGACATCCCCATTGATAATTCTTGCATTCTAATATTAGTCCAATTTTGTTGTCGAATTGTTTCTGCTAACTCCCGGGTGCGTTCAAAAACATCTAGGGTTTCTGAGTCGGTTAACCCCAAGGGGGGAATAGTCATTAAACCTTGAATTTTGAGGTGCTGACATTCGTTTAACTGGGGTAATTCTGCCAACAGTTCGGGGATAGTCCAGCCAAACTTATTAGGATCGGGGATAATTTTAACTTGAAGACAAACTTGGGGTTGATATCCTAATTCCCCGGCTAGATGATCTAAACGTAAGGCCAACTTTAGACTATCTACGGATTGAATCCATTGAAACAGTTGTAATGCTTTTGTGGCTTTATTGGTTTGCAAATTACCGATTAAATGCCAAGTAATATCACTGAGATCTTGTAATTGAGGATATTTTTCCGCCGCTTCTTGGACTCGATTTTCCGCAAAATCTCTAATTCCTGCTTGATAAGCGATCCGTATTGCTTCAACAGAAACTGTCTTTGTGACCGCAATTAATCGCACCGACTTAGGAATAGAGTCTCGAATTTTAGCAATATTTTCGGTAATCAAATCAGTCATTTTACGTTAGTTGGCGGTGGGCGGTTTTAACTAAACTATTGAAAAGTATTGTGATGGACTTCTTGGATTTTTTTGTATTCCTCCCCCTGTCCGGTGCGACGGAGCATTCTGAGACGAATTTCGACTAAAAGTTTAGCATCGGAACGACTAATGGGTTCAAATTTTAATCCTGATTGTCCCTGAGTGACTAAAAAAAATAGGCGCTGGGCGTAAAGAGTTGTGAATAATTCTTGATGATCCTCAACTGGGCATATTTTGAACAATAGCCCGAAGTTGGGATGATTCTTGTAAGTTTCTGTGGTCATTAAGTTTCAAAATTAACAAATAATGGCTTTATTTTAAGATCCAGAACTATTTTAACTTGATTTGGTCAACTCATCAATCTCAAATTTCTCCTCCCCAAATTAACCGGACTCCCCAGAATACAGTTAGACAAATCAGAGCGACTCCATCCCAAGGTTTAAAGCGAAGTTGATGCCATTCTACCCGATGTTGATCGGGACTGGTGAACCCTCGAACTTGCATGGCGCTGGAAATTTGTTCGGCGCGTAATAATAGGTTTTGTAGTAACCTTTCTGCAATGGTTAACCAAACTTGGGTAGTTCCTCGCAGTCCCAATTTTTTCCAATTAATTGCCCGGGTTCTTACAGAGCGGATTAAATTTTGAATTTCTTCTAAAACTAATGGAAAAAATCGTAGGGATAAAGTCAGGGTTAAGGCAATTTCTGTAACGGGTAATTTTAACCTTCTTAAAGGTTCCATTAAGCTTTCTAAAGCCATGGCAATTTCTTCGGAAGCGGTGGTTAATAAATATAGATTTGTACTATAAACCAGGGTAAACAATAGGGTACTCGTCCTGATAGCTAAATCTACAGAATAGCGGGTAATTTCTATTGGCCCTTGGGAAAATAATACATACCTATAGGAAGTGGGTTGAGGTAATATTTCTGTTGATCCTGATGGATAAAATCTTAATTCCTGTTCAGGAAGTCGAGGTTGATGGTTGACCGCCAAACCATCGGGCATAATACAACTTAACAGAAATAGTAACCCACAAAACATCAGTAACCACCCCATTTGTCGCTTCCAAACCCGCAAAGGAATTCGTGCGCCGAGGGTGATTAAAATTAACAAACCGACTAATATTAATCGCCACCAAGGGTTAGCTAATAAAGGAGCAACTAAAAAGCTCATCAACCAAATAAACTTAACCCGGGCATCAAGACGATGTAACCAAGTAATCGGTTGTTCTAAATATAATCCAATGGGAAGCGATCGCAGTAAGTCCATAGATTGCTCCTATCACTTAACCCGGGTGGCTCGGTTGGCGGGATGGCGTTCAATTTCTCGGGCAGATTTGCCTCGCCAAATTAATTTAATTGGTGTGCCTTTAAAGCCCAATTGTTTGCGGAATTGGCTGTCAATATAACGACGGTAATTATCATTAAATCGTTTAGGATCATTAACAAATAAAACCAAAGTCGGAGGTTTAATACTAACTTGGGTTCCATAGTAGATTTTCCCTTGTTTCCCTTGGCGAGTAACGGTGGGAGAATGCCAACTTATTGCTTCTTCAATTACTTCATTAATTACGGCCGTTGAGACTCGTCTTTCGTGACCTTCGGCGGCGGTATCAACTAAATTTAGAATTCTTTCAACCCGTTGACCCGTTTTAGCACTAATAAAAATTAACTCCGCCCAATCCATAAAATAGAGTTTGGCTCGGACTTCTTTTTCATAGTCTAAAATAGTATAGGTATCCTTCTCGATCGCATCCCATTTATTGACAACAATTACACAGGAACGACCTTCTTCTATAATCCGATCAGCTAATTTTTGATCTTGATCTGTAACTTGATCAATAGCATCAATTACTAATAACACCACATCCGCCCGATTAATGGCTTTAAAAGCTCGATTAATTCCAAAAAATTCCGCCCCATATTCAACATTTTTCTTGCGTCGAATTCCGGCGGTATCAATTAACCGATAGGTTTTTCCATCTCGTTCAATCACCGTATCAATTGCATCTCTGGTTGTACCAGAAATCGGACTAACAATAGCGCGATTTTCTCCTAAAAAGGCATTTAATAAACTCGATTTTCCAACGTTGGGACGACCAATAATCGCTACTTTAATTTCTTTTTCGGTTTCGATTTGATCAATCGGGGGTAAATATTTAATCAAATCATCTAATAATTCCCCGGTTCCCGATCCATGAATCCCGGAAACCGGATAGGGTTCTCCGAGTCCCAATTCCCAAAAATCGGCGGCTTGAATCATTCCGGTGGTGGGAGATTCGCATTTATTCACCGCTAATAAAATCGGTATTGATTGTTCGCGTAACCAAGTTGCGATCGCTTCATCCCCGCCCGTCAAACCCATTTGACCATCAACCACAAAAATCGCGGCGGTGGCTTCGGTTAAAGCGATCATTGCTTGTTCTCGAATCATGGGCAAAAATTCTGTATCATCATCAAAGACTAAACCGCCCGTATCTACGACTTGAAATTCTCGATCCTGCCAAAATGCTGGACGATAGGTGCGATCGCGGGTAATACCGGGCTGATCATGCACAATCGCTTCGGGATTTCCCGCTAAACGATTGGCCAGAGTTGATTTCCCGACATTAGGACGGCCAATAATAGCAACAATAGGTAAAGACATAAACCTGTTTAGTAAGTCGTAATTGATTGTAGGGATGCAATTGCTCTCCTCCTACGGTGCTGCTCGGGCTAACAGTAATTGGCAAAGGGTTAATTTTGGATTCTGACGCTTTTTGCACAGCATTCTAAATTATACATTAAAAATCTACACTAAATCAAAGAATTATGGAACGTGGGATTTCACTTTTGGGATTATTTGTTTTTGTAGGAATTTCCTATTTATGCTCGGTGAATCGAAAAGCTATTCGTTGGCTAACAGTATTATGGGGAATTGGATTACAGTTAATTTTTGCCGTCCTCATCCTCAAAACTAAGCCTGGTTTTGTTGTATTTGAGTTTTTAGGAAATTGTGTAACTCAGTTTCTAAATTTTTCCGATCAAGGCGCTAAATTTGTCTTTGGGGAAAACTTCCAAGACCATTTGATCGCCTTTAAAGTTTTGCCGACAATTATTTTCTTTTCGTCTTTTATTTCAATTTTATATCACTATGGAATTTTACAAAAAGTTGTAGAAGCTGTTGCTTGGTTAATGATGCGAACTTTGAAAACATCGGGTTCAGAAACTTTATCCTGTTCGGCTAATATTTTTATCGGACAAACCGAGGCTCCGTTATTAATTAAACCCTATATTTCTACCTTAACCAACTCCGAACTTCATGCCGTAATGACCGGAGGATTTGCTACTATTGCCGGAGGGGTAATGGCGGCTTATATTTCCTTTGGAATTCCCGCCCAACATATTTTATCGGCATCTGTAATGTCGGCTCCTGCCGCTTTAGCTATTTCTAAAATATTCTATCCTGAAACAGAAATATCTTTAACTAAAGGAAAAGTTAAAATAGAAGTAAAACCCACTTCAGTTAATGGAATTGACGCAGCAGCAACCGGAGCTATTGAGGGGATGAAATTAGCCTTAAATGTGGCAGCGATGTTAATTGCTTTTTTAGGATTATTAGCGTTAATCAATGGAGTTTTACAATGGTTTGGAAGTCTTTGGGGTTTGCCTTCCTTATCTTTAGAAGGAATATTTGGTTATTTATTTGCTCCTGTGGCTTGGTTAATGGGAGTTCCGATTTCAGATTGTTTACAAGTGGGAATATTATTAGGTAAAAAAACCATTTTAAATGAATTTATTGCCTATTTAGATTTAAAGGTATTGATTGAAAATGGAGTCAAAATTGCCCAAGGTAAAATAGCTGCTAACACCGCTCCCACGATTTCAGAAAGAGCGGTTATTATTTCGACCTACGCCCTATGTGGTTTTTCTAATATTGGTTCTATTGCTATACAAATTGGCGGAATTTCAGCAATGGCTCCCCAACGACAAACCGATGTAGCTCGATTAGGAATTAGAGCCATGATCGCGGGTTCTATTGCTTGTTTTATGACCGCTTGTATTGCTGGAATAATTCTATAATTTTTTTCAATTTATTGACATTATGAAGTACAATAGAGAAGTTAACAAACTCCAACAATGTTTCTATGAAAGTTAGTGCACGCAATACCCTAAAAGGAATAGTTAAGTCTGTGGTGACAGGGGTTGTCAACGATGAAGTTACAGTGGAAATTTCTCCTGGTGTAGAAGTTACAGCCGTTATTACCAAAACCTCATCGGAGAACCTGGGACTGGCCGCAGGTAAGGAAGTTTACGCAGTGATCAAGGCATCGGATGTCATAATCGCCATTGATTAGATGATCAGATTGCCACAGATGACCCCCCAACCCCCCTTACCAAG
>DMPJ01000098.1 GCA_003456035.1 Planktothrix sp. UBA8402 | reverse complement strand
TAAATCGTCTTCTCCTCGACAACTATTTTGATAAATATTATGTAAATAATTAGGGAGAAAATGACGCATATCCTGCATTAATTGAGTTGGGGGAATACCTGAACCGCCAATGGGTAGAGGATCGGCGTATAATGCACCATAGGCAAAGTCTTTTTGTTCTGTGGGAATTTGATGGGCTTGAGCATTATAAGAAACTGTTCCAGGAAAAGGAGCTCCCCTAAAGAACACGGCTTCAACGTAGGGAACTGCGGTATCCATTAAAAAGGTTAATCCGGCAGATTTTGGCAGAATATCATAAACTTTATTATTGATTTTAACGCTATAGGTAATCGGTTTATTGGCAGCTTCTACTAATGCTAATAAAATATGATTTACCACATCAGGAATCGATTTAATTTCCCCTTGATCATAACGGTCAGAAAGGGAAATAAACATATCACTCATCACTCGCCAAAATTGACCTAATCCACTATAATAGGCAAGTTGACGAATTTGTTCGGGAAGAAATTCTGGGAAAAGACGATGTAACGGTTGAATGATCAAATTTCTCTTGGTTTTGGCTTGAATGGCTGTTTCTGCTAATAGTAGAAATTCAGGAGAATCTAAATAGTGATCTAAGGCTCCTCCCCCATGCCAAAACATGGTTTTCATACAATATTCGGCATATTCAAAGTTAATCCGATCATGCCACAAATATTGCAATATTTTTTTGATATTTACCTCTCCGTTGAAATATTTAAAAAAAGGAAATAATTCTAAAAACTGTTCATCTGCAATATAAATTAAATTCTTAGAATAGGCATCCAAAACAATGCCATAACTTTTTAAAACCCCAACAACTTCAACCAAATTTTCAGGATAATCTGGTAATAATGCTTCGCCGGACTCTAGGCGATGAATATATTCAGATAGAGGATGTTTAGACATGGCATTAAAATTGGTAATTGTCATTTTGTTTAAAGGTTTAATTAAAATTTATCTCTGGAAAAGTGATAAAGTGGGTTTAATTTTCTACTCAATTATTTAGACCCACTCTATCAACAAATTCAAACTTTTTCCGCAAGATGATGAGCAAATAAGGGTTGAGTATGAGCTAATGCTGTGGTAGACGCATCAGTTAATGTCACCAGCAAGTTAGGTTGAATTCCCAATATTACAATAATTAATGCTAAAATTATTGCTGGAATGCGATCGCGCCATTGTACAGAAGGCAAATTAACCACATATTCCGAAAGGCGTCCAAAGAAAGCTTTATTAATCATAATTAGGAAATAAACTGAAGTTAATCCGGTTCCGATCATGCACAATAAAGTTTGTACGGGAAACACTTCCATACTGCCTCGAAATATGATAAATTCTGCCACAAATCCCACTAATCCGGGTATTCCTGCACTCGCCATTACCGCCATAATCATGATAGTTCCAATTAGGGGTAAGCCTCGTTCTGGGTTGAGTAAACCTTGAATAATATCTAAGTCTCGACTTCCGGCTTTTCGATATACAACTCCAACGGTTAAAAACATTAATCCTGAGATTAAACCATGACTTACCATTTGCATTACCGAACCTAATAAACTGGTGGAGTTAGCAGCAGCAAAAGCTAACAAAATATATCCCATGTGAGCAATAGAACTATAGGCTACTATTTTCTTCATATCTTTTTGAGAAATAGCACAAAAAGCTCCATATAAAACACTAACTACAGCCCAACTTGCTATCCAGGGAGAAACTACTAACCAAGCATCAGGAAATAGGCCTAAACCAAATCTTAATAACCCGTAGGTTCCTAACTTTAATAATACTCCTGCTAAGAGGATAGAAACGGGGGTTGAGGCTTCGACATGAGCATCTGGTAGCCAGGTATGAAAGGGAACCAGAGGCATTTTAATCCCAAATCCAATTAAAAGACCTCCTAATAGAATTAGTTGGGTTGTTAAGGGTAAAGAGGAGACTCCTAAAGCTGTTGAACTAATTGTATCTAAATCAAAATCAACGGTATTAGTTAGCCAAACAATCCCTAAAAAGGAGGCTAAAATTAAAAATCCTGAAACGGCTGTATAAAGTAGGAATTTAGTGGCTGCATAGCCTTTGCGTTTGCCTCCCCAAATGGCAATTAATAGATAAAGGGGAATCAGTTCGACTTCATAAAATAGCAGAAATAGTAATAAATTTTGGGATAAAAATGCTCCGCCAATTCCCGCCGCAATCAGTAATATTGAGGCATAATAAAGTTGATGGCGACTGATAAATAAATCCGTACTAGCGATCGCAATGGTGATTAATAAACCATTTAAAATCAATAAGGGTAAGGATAAACCATCAACTCCTAAAGTATAATTTAACCCCAAGGGTTGAATCCAAGGAATATATTCTTTAAATTGTAAGGAAGGATTCCCCGGATCAAATAATCCGGCTAAAACTAATGACCATAGAAATAATCCTCCGGCGATTAATAAGGATAATTGACGAGCCGTTTTACCAGATAAATTCGGCCAAAATGCAATCACAGCCGCACCAAACAAAGGAAGCCAAATTAATACACTAAGCATAAATAAGTTGGTGTTGATAGTTGATCGTTAACTTTCGGAGATTGAGAATAAGAAAGCCCTGAAGGGCTTACTACAATCAGAATTGCCACAACATTAATCCTACTAATAACCCCAAACCTAGAGTAATAGTTAGGAGATAAAATTGGGATTGTCCAGAAATACTGTATTTTAAGCCTTCTCCACTAAACAAAGTTGCTAAACCGAAGGCATTAACAATTCCATCAATAATATAGCGATCAATCCAAGCACTAAAAGCGGAAATTCGACGGACAAATAAAACCACAGTCAGATCGTAAATTCGATCAATATAAAAATCGTAAGCCAGTAAATCTTGTAATCCTTTCCAGGGCAATTTGTAAGGCTTAGAACCGATTCCAAATAAATAAATTCCGCCTCCAATTGCTACTCCGATTAAACCGGAAATCACCAATAAAGGAACCGTTGCTTGGCGGAAAATGTCAGCAAATCCAGTAGAGGGAACTTCAACTAAAGGAGCAGTCCAAGTGAGTAATAATTGCCATTTTTGTAACATTATCGGTACTAATAAAGTCAGAATAGTCATGGCAACCATCGGTAATGCCATCGGCCAAGGAACTTCTGGAGCCCGTCTGGTTTTTTGTTGGGGTTTTCCGGCAAAAACCAATCCGAAAACCCGGGTTAAACTCAAAGCCGTTAAACAATTAACTAACAGCAAGACTAAAATTAACCACAGAGGAACTGTCCAAAATCCATTTACCCAACGGCGCATTGTCCAAAAGGTTCCCAGGGGCATTAAGGCTACTAAACCCGCCGCACCCACAATAAAAGCCGTTGTCGTGGCGGGCATTTTTGACCATAGTCCCCCCATCTCTGTTAAATCCTGAGTGTTTGTGGTTAATATAACCGATCCTGCACTCATAAAAACAAGAGATTTGGCGATCGCATGGGTGAACAATAATAACAGAGCAATATCAACTTGACTTTCTCCCACGGCAATAAACACCAACCCTAAATAGGCACTGGTGGAATGGGATAAGGCCCGTTTTAGATCGATTTGGGCAATGGAAACCAGGGAAGCACCAATGGCTGTGATCGTTCCCAAAACTACTAAGGTTGTGGAAGCCATGGGAGATAGGGCTAAAACAGGTTGTAGTTTAATTAAGACATAGGCCCCACTAGCCACTACCACCGAATTTCGTAGAATCGAGGCTGGGTTTGGGCCTTCCATCGCCTCATCTAACCACAGATTTAAAGGAAATTGAGCGCATTTTCCAATCGGGCCAGCAATTAAAGCTAAACCCAGTAAGGTAGCCTGGAGTGGCATTAAGGTGGCGGTTTCTGCCCATGCTTCCAAATCGGAAAAGTTCAAGCTTCCGGCAATGGTGGAGAGATATACAACTCCCATCAATAGCAACACATCTCCTACCCGTTTGGTTAGAAACGCATCCCTAGCCGCCGTCACCACTAAGGGTTGAGCATACCAGAAGCCAACTAGGAGATAGGTAGAAAGGGTCAATAACTCCAGCAGGATATAACTCAGTAATAAGGAATCACTCAAGGCTAACCCACTAATCGCCGCTTCAAAGAATCCCATCAGGCCAAAAAACCGAGCCATTGCCCAGTCTTTTTCCATATATCCCAGGGCGTAGCATTGAGCAATTAAACTCAAGCAAGTAATTAATTCCATTGCCCCTAAACTCACGGGGGAGATTTCCAGGGCGAAGGACAGGTCTAAGTTGTTGGTATGTACCCAATGGAAAAGGATTTGGCCAATGGGTTCATCCCAGGTCGTGCGGAATATTACCGAACCATGGACAAAGGCTAAAACCGTCATTAACAAGTTAAAGTAGGCGGCGGGTCTTGGCCCAGTGCGTCGCACCATTCCCATTGACCAAGGTAAGGTCAAGATTGCCCCAATTAAGCCATAAAAAGGTATCCACCAACTGGTGTGGAGGAGAAAATCTGTCATTTAACTTAAAATTAGAAAATTCTTAGGAATAATTATTAGCTTACAGGAATACCAGGTAAGCGTAAAGCTCAGTCACAAAGCGTGCTGATATCTAAGCGACTCGTGCGGTTTTAACCGCATACCAAGATTTCAGATTCATAGGTCTTTGGGTTTGTTTTTCAGCCATGCTTAGTAGTTTTTGATACTAATTTATAGAGTCAAATTATTATAAACTCTTTTAATTAGAGTTAAATTTTTTATAGCACGATTATAATTCTTAAAAACTTAACAAAACTTAATTAAAATTCATTATCAATAAAAATAATACTAAAAATGAGAAAATATAATCCAGATTAATATTGTCAAGAGTGTCACCCTTCTCCTATTCTTAGAGAAGGAGATTCGTTATGGCATGGAAGCCAGCAATAGGAAAATATAACTATTGCCAAATCCAGGGATCAATAAGCCCTAAAATTAGACTTAAAGGCGAACTACAAAATCTAGTGTCGCTCTGATTCCGACGGTTGAATCTGTTGGAAAGTCGCTTATTGCTTAAAAATACAGTGTAGTTTTTTCTGTTCATTGATAGGAGTTAAACAATGTCAATTGCTGTTGGAATGATTGAAACGATCGGCTTTCCTGCTATCGTAGAAGCTGCGGATTCAATGGTCAAAGCCGCTCGTGTCACCTTAGTCGGATATGAGAAAATTGGCAGTGGCCGAGTCACCGTAATCGTGCGGGGAGATGTATCCGAAGTGCAAGCATCCGTGGCAGCAGGACTTGAATCCATCAAACGAGTTAATGGCGGTCAAGTTACTTCCCACCACATTATTGCCCGTCCCCATGAGAACCTAGAATATGTTCTCCCGATTCGCTATACCGATGCAGTGGAGCAATTCCGGTCTTACTAAGGACTAAAAAAATCTAACTTTGAATTGACCAGCGTAGAAGTTCTAAACAGCAATTTCACGCTTCAGAAGTCAATTTTAATTAAAATCGGAATTATCCATATTTTATGGCGGAATTCCGTATTATTCCATAAACGTTTTGATTGATTTTAGGAGTCAAATTTAATGGCGATTGCAGTCGGCATGATCGAAACTTTAGGCTTCCCTGCTATTGTTGAAGCCTCGGATTCAATGGTAAAAGCCGCCCGTGTTACCTTAGTGGGTTACGAAAAAATTGGCAGTGGTCGGGTTACGGTGATTGTGCGGGGCGATGTCTCCGAAGTGCAAGCCTCCGTAGCCGCAGGCATTGAGTCTGTCAAACGGGTCAAGGGTGGAGAAGTCTTATCCACCCATATTATTGCCCGTCCCCACGAAAATTTAGAATACGTTTTACCCATTCGCTACACCGAAGCGGTGGAACAATTCCGCGAACAGGTCACTGGTATTCGTCCCACCAATCGCCCCTAATTTGGGTGACGATTTCAACGGTAGCTCTAAGTCGGTATATTCGACAGTTTGTTACTT
>DMPJ01000190.1:2991-3237 GCA_003456035.1 Planktothrix sp. UBA8402 | reverse complement strand
CAATGGAAAATGAAACAGCCCTGCGTCCACGGGGGGCTGGGGGGGACTTACTCCAAGAATAAATTAGGATCTGGTGCATTATTTCCACCACTGGGGGCGGGTTCCGGTGCGGGTTCTGGTGCAGCTTCAGCAGGTGCGGGTTCTGGTGCGGGCTCCGGTGCGATTTCTTGAGCCTCTGGTGCTTCGGGTGCTGATGAATAGCCACTGTCCCCCGAATAGCTAGGTTCAGGTTCAGAATAGCTGGGT
>DMPJ01000190.1:814-2891 GCA_003456035.1 Planktothrix sp. UBA8402 | reverse complement strand
GTTCAGAATAGCTAGGTTCAGAATTGTTAGAATAGCCCGAATTATTGGAGTAGGAATCTGCTTGAGATGCCCGACGGGCTGGTTCGGTCGGCGCTTGTTGTACCGCAACTGAGGCATCTCTTTCGGCTACCCAACCAGCCACAGCCCCTTGAGCTTCAGAATATAAAGCCCGACTGCTTCGAATTTGAGAAGCTTCCGCGATCGCCCCACCGAGATTCCCCTTTTTAGCTAAATTGTAGGCTCGATCCAAAATTGGCCGATCTTCAGCCGTTTGAACAATTGCTACCCAACCCGAAATTTTATCCTGCGCTGGCTTATATAAAGCCCGACGGTCGCCAATTTTAGAGGCTTTATCAATAGCAGCAGTGAGATTTCCAGCTTTTGCTAAGGTTAAAGCCTCATTTAAGAGAGGTTGATCTTCAATAATTTCAATCCGTTTTTTCCATTCGGCAATTAAAGTTTGGGCTTCAACGCGTAACGGACGTCCCAAAGCCACCTGACCCGCTTGTTGCATCGCCATCGAAAATCCTTCTGGGGTTTCCGTCTGTGCTAACCGTCGAGCCGCAGCAATATAGGGCCCGTCCTCAAGTCGTTGAATTTCCTTGCGCCAATGGGCGACTAAGGTTTGAGCATGAACCCGGCGAGGCGATGCCGGCGTAATCATCTGAGCTTGATCAATCGCCAATTGTAAGGTAAAAGGATGCTGAATACTCGCCACCGCCGTCGCTAACTGCAAATTGATCAGATTTTGAATTTGTCCTGAGACTTCTGTGGAAGTAACTTTTGCTTCCTCGTAGGGAAGCTGATTATTCCCCATTTTATCCAGAGTCGCTTGTCCTTCCCAGAGAATAGCCATTTGCTGCAAAATCGGTTTGCTGTTAACTTGATTCCAACTTAGGGATTTAACTTCAGCCATTAAAATTAAATTTTGCGCTTCTGAATACAAAGGAGAATAGTTAGGAACTAAACTGGCAGTTTTTGTTAAACCCTCTATATTTTTTTCCTTTAATTGTTTAGCGGCTAAATCCAGTAAAGATCGACTCCAATTTTTGATTTCTTTAATAGCTCCGGCTTGAATATAAAGTTTCTTATCAATTTGATTAGCTAAGGCGATCGCTTCGGCTAATTTTTCCGGAGTATTTTCAGAGGCTAACTCCAGGGCTTCATTCAGACGTTGATTCCCTTGACGTTCTAAGCTCAAACGATCCATGATTTCATTAAACCGTTTTTCACTCCAATGACTATTATTTAATTTGGATAAAGCCTGGGCATATTCAAAAGCCTTACTCCAATCTAATGCTTTCATTGCAGAAGAAGCTTTGTCATAAATTTTTTGCCCTTGACCCCAATTATTTTTCCATCCCTCAATAGCGGCGGCCACCGATTCATAAGCGGGGGTATTTTTCGGGACAATATTCACAATAGCTATAGCCCCGTCCAAATCTCCAGTTTCAATTTTCTTCTCGGCAATTTCAATTAAACTGCTTGACCACTCTTTCATTTTTTTCTGCGCCAGTCCCTGGAGAGGATGGTCAGCAGGCCAACTAGCAACCAAGGCAAAGGCTTGACGTAGCGGTTCAATTTTGCCCGACTTTGTAGCCATGTCAGCGCAATAGAGGTGTTCGCTATCAGGAGATAAAGAAGAAATATCTTGACAGTTTGGGACTGGAGGCATAGTCAATAGCCACAACAACGCCCCTGTCCCCGTTGTCCCAAATCCCAGTAAGACAATCAGCCACAGAAACGGCCAACCCCAAAACCAAGCCGGAAGTTTCAAAGGGACTTGTTTCTTAGCCTTGAGGGTTTCCTCCACCGGAGTTTCTGAGGTATTCTCCGATTGGGTAGAACTCGAAACTTCTTCATTGAGTTCCGATGGAGATAATTGGGTTTGGTCGAATTGTGGCATTGTCATTACGTTACCTTATTCCTCACAATCATTCCGTCAGCCTAGCAATCTTTAAGGTTTCTGTTGCGGTTAGAGGAGAACAAACCACCAATCGCAAGCAGATCTGTCACCAGACAAAAAACTTGATCACTCATTATGCCATATTTTGCTGATTTGTAAACGTAGTGAGTC
>DMPJ01000190.1:0-786 GCA_003456035.1 Planktothrix sp. UBA8402 | reverse complement strand
GAGTCCTTCAGGACTCATTAGCGCATTCATATCGGTCGGTAATTACCTATTTCCTAATTTTCCGCTCAATATTCTCCATAACCCACTTCATCTAAACGTTGTTGTTTTTCCATAACAGATTGCTTCAGATTTTCTCGATATTCTTGAACTTTTTCTAATAGTTTAGCATCATTAATCGCTAATATTTGTACCGCTAATAAACCCGCATTTTTAGCATTCCCGATCGCCACCGTTGCCACTGGAATTCCGGCGGGCATTTGTACAATAGAATACAAGGAATCAACCCCCTGTAACGTGCGAGTGATTACGGGAACACCAATTACAGGTAAAGGGGTTAAAGCAGCTACCATCCCAGGTAAATGGGCGGCGCCTCCGGCTCCAGCAATAATAACTTTTAATCCTCGCAAATGGGCAGTTTTAGCATATTCAAACATCCTTTCCGGGGTACGATGGGCAGAAACAATGGCAACCTCATGGGGGAGATGAAATTCTTCACAAACTGCGATCGCCTCCACCATAGTGGGTAAATCTGAATCACTCCCCATAATAATCCCAACCACAGGAGTAGAGTTAGTCGATAATNNATGATTACAACATCACAGCAAGACGCTGTTAACCTCGATATTATCAATGTCCGTCTCCCGGGATCACAAAATTTACAACAAGTTTTAATTCGTCAGGGTCGAGTTGATCAAATTCACCCGATGGAGAGTTTATCTCAACCCATATCAACTGTCTCTATTCAACAACTAGATTTGCAGGGAGATTGGCTATCTTTGGGAGGAA
>DMPJ01000188.1 GCA_003456035.1 Planktothrix sp. UBA8402 | reverse complement strand
TTCTTGGGAACTTGATTATGTCAATATTTTTGAGCGTTTAGAATTCTTAAATATTCCTTTACGTTCAAGTCAAAGAACCGAAAAACAGCCTTTAATTTTTGGAGGTGGCCCGGTATTAACAGCCAACCCAGAACCATTTGCCGATTTTTTTGATATTATTTTACTCGGTGATGGAGAAAACTTATTAGGAGATTTTATCGACGCTTATCAACAGGTTCGTCACGAATCCCGTCTAACTCAATTGCGACATTTAGCACAGGTTCCAGGCATTTATATTCCCAGTTTATATCAAGTATCTTATCACAGTTTAGAGGGTGAAATTCAAGATATTAAATCCCTAGATTCTAATATTCCTTCCCAAGTCCAAAAACAAACCTATCGAGGCAATATTCTATCCGCTTCAACAGTCGTAACAGAAAAAGCCGCTTGGGAAAATATTTATATGGTAGAAGTGGTTCGCAGTTGTCCTGAAATGTGTCGTTTTTGTTTAGCAAGTTATTTGACTTTACCCTTTAGAACTGCTAGTTTAGAAGCATCATTAATTCCCGCAATTGAAAAGGGACTGCAAGTAACAAGACGCTTAGGTTTATTAGGCGCATCGGTAACACAACATCCCGAATTTGATCAATTATTGAACTATTTAACCCAAGCGAAATATGATGATGTGCGGTTAAGTATTGCTTCAGTTAGAACTAATACCGTTACCGAAAAACTGGCAAAAACTTTAGCAAAAAGAGAGACTCGCACCTTGACAATTGCTGTAGAAAGTGGTAGCGATCGCCTGCGAAAAATTATTAATAAAAAGTTAGAAAATGAAGAAATTATGCAAGCCATTATTAACGCTAAAAATGGCGGTTTACAGGGCATGAAAATCTATGGCATGGTGGGGATACCAGGGGAAGAATTAGAGGATGTACAAGCCACTGTAGACCTAATGAGGGCCTTAAAAAAAGCTGCCCCAGGTTTTAGATTAACCTTGGGTTGTAGTACCTTTGTTCCCAAATCCCATACTCCGTTTCAATGGTTTGGGGTGAATCCCGATGCGGAAAAACGCCTCAAATTATTAGAAAAACAGTTAAAATCAAATGGGATAGATTTTAGACCAGAAAGTTATAAATGGTCAGTAATTCAAGCCTTACTTTCTAGGGGCGATCGCCGTCTTTCCCATCTATTAGAATTAGTTAGAAACTATGGAGAATCTCTAGGAAGTTATCGCCGCGCCTTCAAAGAATTACGGGGACAATTACCCACTATGGAATATTATGTTAACCAAAATTGGGATTTAGATCAAGTATTACCTTGGCAACATCTTCAAGGCCCATTACCCGTCGCCACCCTGAAAAAACACCTCACCAACGCCCTGTAGGGTGCGTAAGCAACGCGCACGCACCATCATATTATTTAGGCAAATAACCATCATATTATTTAGGCAAATAACCATCATATTATTTAGGTAAATAATTAAAAATCAGAAATATTATCTAATTGAAAAATTGAATTAAAATCTATAATTTTATAAAAACTTTATGCTTTTGTTGATATCATTAAATTATGGTGCGTGCGCTGCGATGGAGCACCCTACGGTTTTAACCAACTGAATAATTGATTGACGGATAATTGGTAATCTTTTAATATCTCTAAAACGGGTAAAATTTGTTCTCCTTCAAATACTTCGGGTTGTTGTTTGGGTTTAAATACTAATATTAATCTTTCCTGTGGGTCAATTAACCAACCTAATTGTGTTTGATGTTTTAAACAGAATAAAATATTATTAATCACACGGGTTGTATTTTGGTCTGGGGATAAGATTTCAATTGTCCAATCTGGGGCAATAGTAACATCATTAGCGATTTCCCCTTGTTCATCTAGGGGGATATTCTGCCATTCTAATACAACAATATCAGGAACAATAGAACGCCCGCCAAAACTACAGCGTAATTCAGGAAAAGCACAAGCTAAATGTTGAGTTTCAGCGACTTGGCTAATAGAATCAATGAGACATTTTTGAATGCGACTATGTTTTCCTTTTGGCATTGGTTTTTGATAAACAACTCCGTTAATATATTCTTGGGCGGGTTTGGTTTCCGGTTGGGTTAAAAATTCCTCTAGGGAGAGAGATTGAATTTGGGGTTGATCTTCAATTTGAATCATAATTTCATTATTGAATCTAGTTATTTATAGTAATGGTAAATTAATTATACAAAAAAATGAACAAGATGCCAATGAGGAATATAGATACCAGCGAGCGAGGACGCTCGCACTACTAAAAGACGAAGAAAACAGTTAGAATTATTGGCAACAAGTCGGGATAATTCCGTACTTCTTTGGGCGAGTTTAACTAAACGCTCGCCGGAAGTTGTAGGGTTTGCTGCTTCTTGTTGAAGAATAATGCACTCTGGTAAAAGCATAATTTTTGACAACGTTTGAGGTAATAAAATTAAGTTTTTTTATTCATCTACGGGGAGTCTGGATTTAATTTGTGCCACAAAAGATTTATGATCAACTACGGGTTTAGGAATATAATCGTCGGCGCCACTACGCGCTAAAAGGTTTTCGCGATCGCCACTGCTAGCATGGGCAGTAACTAAAATAACAGGAAGTTGTGCGGTGGCGGGGTTCGCTTTTAACATTTGGGTAATTTCAATCCCATCAACGGCTTTTCCTTGATAATAACTATTGGTTAAAGAGACATCCATTAAAATTAGATCTGCTTGTTTGTTGGCTGCCATTTCCATGACGGTTTGCACATCTTCAGTATGTTTTGCCAGTAACCCGCCTCGTCTGGTTAAAATCCGTTCAAAGACTTTCCAGTTAACGATATTATCTTCAACAACTAAAATAGTTCTAATCATAGTCTTACCCCTCCAGGGAACCCTATATCATATATCTACATCTTAAGTGTGTTCGATATCAGTTAAACTGTCGATAGGGATAAGTTCAGGAGTTCTGAAACCTTCTCTATGACTGAATAAAACCTGTTTGATGCCAGTTAAAATAAAAAAGGATAGAAAAGTTCAGTATTGCGTAGTGAGTCCTTCAGGACTCATTCTTATTCCAAAAACTGGGGAAATAAAGACAGCCCTGAAGGGCTTACTACGGGGGAAATAAAGACAGCCCTGAAGGGCTTACTACGGGGCTTACTACGGGGAGGGACGACGGGGAATTGTATGGGTGAGGAAATCATAAGCCATGTCTGTATTCGGAAAAATGGCTCTAGCTTCTGTTAATAAATCTTCTAAAATAATTGAATTTCCGGGGGCGTAACGGGGGCTAAAATGAGTCATAATTAATTGTTTCACCCCGGCTGCTAGTGCTACCTGTGCCGCCATTGTGGAGGTGGAATGTAATCTTTGGAAAGCCATTTCTGCATCTTGATGGGCGAAGGTGGCTTCATGAATTAAAACATCTGCATTTTCAGCTAATTCTACCGCCCCATCGCAAAATACCGTATCGGTACAATAGACGAATTTGCGACCAACTTGGGCTTGGCCACATAATTCCGTACCCCGAATTACCCGACCATCGGGAAGGGTGACGACTTGTCCTTGTTTGAGTTGAGCATAAATTGGCCCAGGGGGAATCCCTAATTTTTGGGCTGTTTCCACATCAAATCGTCCGGGTTTATCCTTTTCAATAATTCGATAACCAAAGGCTGGGACTCGATGTTTCAAAGGGCCACAAACTACTTGATATTCTTCATCTTCAAAAATGATCCCCGGTTGAATGGTATGGACTTTAACCGGATAGGAAAAATGGGTTTGAGAATAGCGGACACAGCCCTGTAAATATTCTGATAATCCCGATGGCCCATAAATATCAATCCGTTTGGGATTTCCCGCTAACCCACAACTAGCTAATAACCCCATTAACCCAAAAATATGATCGCCGTGTAGATGGGTAACGAAAATTCGACTAATTTGACTGATTTTTAAATCACTACGGAGGAATTGATGCTGCGTCCCCTCTCCGCAGTCAAATAGCCAAATTTCAGCCCTTTGCGGTAAACGCAGAGCTATACTGGAAACATTACGAGATCGCGTGGGAACTCCTGAGCTAGTACCTAAAAAAGTAATCTGCATTTACGCGTAATCAACAAGCCTAATTGAATTAAGTTCAGAGAAATTCATTATAGCAATTATTTAAAACAAATATCGGGTATTTGGTAAAGATTTTGGTGTTTTTTGCCTCTACTTTGATTTTATGGTACACCTTAATAGGAGGTTTTATTAACCCATAAGTTATATTAACCGACGGATTGACCAAAGGTCAGACTTAACCTAACCCATTTTAGCAGAATTCTCCAGAGGTTTGACAATCAACCAGCGTCCAGTTTTGGGGTCACGGTAACTACTATAGGGGTTAGAGCGCAGAGGTTTAGGATAAACTTTCATCATGATTCTCCAAATCCTTAACGGTGGAAAGAATAGAATTGAACTCAATAATTTAATTATTCCCTATTTTCCCAGTTAAATCAGGGACGCTAATCTCTAAAATTCTGTGATAATAACGTTCAATTTGAGTTACAATGAACATATAAGGGAGTGATAGAAGTCAAGGGGATCTTGTGATCTCGATCATTTGATTCTCGGTTGACAGACTATTTATTGTGATTAATTGCTATGAAAAATACAAAAAACTTTATTGTTATTGACACGGAAGGACAACCGATTTTAAGAGAATTGGCAATTGTAAATTATCAAGGAGAATTAATTTATGAAGCCTTTTATTGAATTTAAAGTTACAATGGTTAGATGTCACCATTGATGATTTATTTGAAACGGATGAAATTACCGCCATTTTAAATCACATTTCCATTCGGACGGTGTTAAATGTGGCGGCGGATTATTATAGATATAAAGTCGATGGTATTCCTCTCCCTAAACATCAATTAATTTCGGTATTACAAACCGATGAAACTGATATAGAAATCCGGTTAAAACAGTTAGAAACTCAACGGGAACAAATGCAACAGGCGATGGCTCAAATTGCTAAATTTTTAGGAGACAAAAATCAGCAAAATTTAGAGATAGAGGATTATATTGAGGTTTTTCCACCCTTTGATCCTGTTCCACGCCAACTAAAAAATTATTTAAAGACGCAAAGGATTTGTTTAGAAGCAAATTTATCTAAGCCTAAAATTTTAACCGATAGTGATGATTTGGGGAAATTAATCACAATTTTAGAAGCATTAATGTTAGTGATTTCTCCCTTGAGTTTTGATATATTACGTTTGGGGAAACGGGTTATTCCTGAACATTTAGTTATTCAAACTCAAACCCATAGTTTTGTCGTCGGATTTTTGCATTTAGGAGGATCTCCATTTTTCCATCGGATGAAAAACTGGAATGAATTATTAATTTCAAAACCCAATTTTCAATTTATTCTATGTCGAGATCAAACTGATTATCCCATCAGTGGTCAAAAAAGCCAATTTGAGTTAGAAAGATTTCAACATTCTCGTAATGGAAAATTGATGGTTTGGAATCAAGATTATCGAGTTTTATTTGAGTTATTTTATCAAATGATAGTAGATATTCAGAATTATGATTTAGAAGTTAAACTGGAAGAAGCTATGGATTTTATTTTATCAGAATATCAAGATTATTGGCTATTTCAGAATATCCAACCTTGATTTAATCAAAATTTTTAGGATTGATTAAATCAAGAGGATTGATGCTATAATGTTAAACATTATTGACTAATAGTTAATCAGGGAATAAATTAGTTTTAATTGATTCCCTGAGCTTGAATAGCTGTAATCGCAACGGTATTAACAATATCGGTAATTGTACAACCTCGACTTAAATCATTAACGGGTTTATTTAAACCTTGTAAAACTGGGCCGATAGCCACAGCAGAGGCAGACCTTTGAACAGCTTTATAAGTATTATTTCCGGTGTTTAAATCGGGAAAAATAAATACCGTTGCGTGTCCGGCAACTTCACTTCCTGGTAGTTTGGTTTTAGCTACATCTTCATCAACAGCCGCATCGTATTGGATGGGGCCTTCTATTTTTAAATCGGGGCGTAATTGACGGGCAATTAATGTGGCTTCTCGAACTTTATCGACATCTTTGCCTTGACCAGATTCTCCCGTAGAATAAGATAACATTGCCACTAAAGGTTCAACCCCAAATTGTTTGGCTGTTAAAGCCGAACTAATCGCAATATCGGCTAATTGTTGCGGGTTAGGATTGGGATTAACCGCACAATCTCCATAGACTAAAACCTGATCTTCTAAACACATAAAAAACACACTAGAAACAATCGAACATCCCGGTTGAGTTTTGATAAATTCTAAAGCCGGACGAATCGTATGTCCGGTGGTATGAACTGCCCCGGAAACCATACCATCAGCCATCCCTTTATGAACCATCATCGTCCCAAAATAACTCAAATCGTGCATGACATCTCGCGCATAATCTTCTGTAATTCCTTTATGTTTTCGCAGTTGATAATAGGTTTGAGCATAGTCTTCATGCCAGGAAGAAATCATGGGATTAATAATATTAACTCCTTCTAATTTTAAGCCTAATACCGTAGCTTTTTCTCGAATTTCGTGGGGATTTCCTAATAGGGTAATATCCACAACACCACGTCTTAATAAAATTTCACTGGCTTTTAAAATTCGTTCTTCTGTGCCTTCAGGTAAGACAATATGTTGACGTTGTTTTTTTGCCCGAGCGACCAGTTCATACTCGAACATCATCGGAGTAATTCGGGAAGAATGAGATAGAGAGATCCGTTTTTCAATTTTAGACGTATCAATATGGTTTTCAAATAATCCTAAAGCCGAGGCGATTTTTCGTTCATTATCGGGGGTAATTTTTGAGCGAATATGATTGATTATGGTGGCGGTATTGTAGGTATCTGTTTCTACGGTAAACACCGGAACTGTCCATTTTTTAAACCCTTGAATCAGTGTTTGCAGGGAGGGAGGCAATTCTAACCCGCCAGTTAAAATAATTCCGGCAATATTGGGGTAAGTTTCTGAAAAAGCGGAGGCTAAACAAGCTAAAATAATATCAGCCCGATCTCCTGGGGTAACAATTAAACAGCCTTCTCGAATATGATAAAGAAAATTAGTAACCTGCATCGCCGCCACTTTAAACGATAACACTTCTTGTTTTAATTGTTCTGGATCTCCATGCAGAAATTCACCCTCAAGAGCCGCAACAATTTCTCCTACAGTTGGTTTAGCTAAGGCTTCTATTTCAGGTAAAACAAACACGGGATCATCATAAGACCAAATCTGTTCTAACTGCTCGGAAATAGATTGAAATTGTTCTAAAGAAATCCGATTAACCATTGTGGCTACAAGGTGCAAATCTTTTTCTATAAAAGCCTTTCGTTCACTTTTAACACTACTAATTACTTCTTCTTGGCTTTTTTCTTGTCCATTAGCTACTAATAAAATCGGGGCATCTAGTTGATTGGCAATTTCCGCATTAAAGTTAAATTCAAAGGCAGAAATAATATCGGTAAAATCCGTGCCTTCACAGACAATAAAATCACATTTTTCTTCTAAAGCCTTATATTTCTCAATGATTCGTTGTAGAATTTCTTCAAACTCTCCCTCCGCAATTAAATCCCTGGTTTCTTCGTAGGTAACGCCATAATAATCTTGATAGGGAAAGTCTAAATGATAGCGACGGCGAATCAGTTCAATATCATTATCCGGTTGAGTTCCTGCTTGAATTATTGGCCGGAAAAATCCTAACCGTCGGATTCGTTTAGAAAGTAATTCCATTATTCCTAATAGAATTAAGGATTTCCCACTATTGGGTTCAATGCTAGTAATATATAAGTTGCTAATCATAAATTAAAAAGGGTATAGACACTCCGAGAATTATTGTAGGCGATTTGCCTGCTAGACGGTTGCAGTTGCGATGGCGATCGCTATTTTTTTAAAAACGTTACATTTCTTAACAACTTATGGACATCCAGAACTCACCCTAATGGGATAATTAACTATTGGTCTTTGCTAAAAATATTTTTACCCAGCTTCTCATGTCATCAAAATCACAGAAAAATTCCTTAAATCTAGTTCAACGTCCCCGTCGTCTGCGTCGTACCGATGCCCTACGGCGGATGGTAACTGAAACTCACCTCACCGTCAATGACTTAATTTATCCTCTGTTTATCATGGAAGGGGAAAATCAAAAGGTTGAGGTTTCTTCCATGCCCGGAAGTTACCGCTATACCTTAGATTTACTGTTAAAAGAAGTTAATGAAGCCTGGGAGTTAGGTATCCCCGCCATCGCTTTATTTCCCTTGGTTGCTGAAGAAAAAAAAGATAACGCCGGAACCGAAAGTTACAACCCGGACGGCCTAATTCAGCGTACTGTCAGAGCAATTAAACAGGCAATTCCTGATATTATGATCATCACGGATATTGCTCTT
>DMPJ01000472.1:5497-5795 GCA_003456035.1 Planktothrix sp. UBA8402 | reverse complement strand
AGGAAGTTTTCACCCGCATATTGACGAGCGCCGCGAGAAGCTTGCAAGATCACAGGGCTATTGGTTTCGACCGCAGCCTGCATAATGGCTTGGATCTGCTCCATGTTATTCACATTGTATGCAGGAAGTCCATAATCGTTTTCAGCCGCATGATCGAGCAAAAGCCGCATGGGTACGAGCGCCATAAAATATCCTCCTAAGTCGTTGTTTTGTAAATTTGTTCCGAGATCGTCCTATTTAAAATAATATTAAGACAATTTGGTTATTTTTTCAATTGTAGGGTGCGTAAGAGCTTCTC
>DMPJ01000472.1:3991-5364 GCA_003456035.1 Planktothrix sp. UBA8402 | reverse complement strand
CGAGTACTCTACCATTGAGTTAGCGACCCGTGTGTTTTTCCTTTTCTCACGCACAGTTTCTAATAGTAACACAACACTTTGGGGTTGGCAAGGGGTTTCTCAAAAAAATGTTGCGCTCAGGTGAACGAGCATCTCACAACTGGCTCCAGGCTTGAGATAGGTCAATAATTTTCCTGTATTGATCGCATTGTCGGGGGCTGTCCAAGGTTCCAAACAATAGTAATCTTTGCCCTTGAGTGTCCAATACACCAGACTGGAATAGGCAGAAGTATAGCTAAGAATAATTTTAGACCGACGACTGTGATCAATTGTAGTTGTAGCTAACCCGGTTAAGGGGTTAAACAGCCCATCTATTTCGTCCTCCAAGGGATCAAACCGCCCCGTAAACACATGGGCTTTCTGGGTGCTTTGATCTCGATACTGCATTGCTGGAATTTCAAAAGCCAACTTTTCCTTATCCCCAGCTAAAAAATAAGGATGTAACCCGGTTGAGAAGGGCATAGTTTGGGGTGGCAAACTATCTATCGTCCCGCAGAGGTTAGTATAACGTTGGAAAATCTGTAAAGAATTACCCTTGAGGGTGTAGGTAAACTCCACTTCAAAATCAAAGGGATAAACCGAGCGGGTTTGAGGATTACTTTTCAATACCAACGTGATCGACGCACCGATGGCCGTTGCTTGTTGGGTTACTGTCCAGGGCAAATTTCGAGCAAAACCATGTTGTTTCAGGCCATACCGTTGACCCTGATAGGTGTAGGTATCATCGGGTAAATTGCCACAAATGGGGAATAAAATCGGAATTCCGCCGCGTACAGTTAACTCAGGGTTAGCAAAACGTTCACTGTCCAAATACAGTAAGTCCTGACCGCCGACTTGCCAACGGGTAATAATTCCGCCCCTTTCAGGTACGACTTCTAGGCTAGACTGGGTAGTCGGGTCAGACAGGACGTAGGTTTTATATTGTTGATGGGGCTTTAGTGCGATCGCAAACACAGTAATAGTAATAAATAAACTTTGGACAGTTGAACATATCCACTCAGGGGATTACTAATATCTTACCCGACAGCTTGATCAAACTCTTGATGTTTCAAAGGAAGGTCAATCTCTGCGTGAGATCCCCTTTCCCTTTTCGATAAAGAAACTTCTGACTGCTTTGGTATTATTCCCTGCGGTTGGGAATTCCGGTTAGGAATGGCAATTTGAAACGAGATCGGGGAATAGGAACCATTATAACTTTGAGTGGTAGGGACAGGAGCCTGGGGAAAAGACGGGAGAGAGATAAACGGATCTTTAATAAAAGGTTGCTCAATATAAGGTTTGAGGTCATCCTGGGTTTCCGTTTTAGTCTCTAGTTTAGGGGGTAAGGGTGATTC
>DMPJ01000472.1:0-3972 GCA_003456035.1 Planktothrix sp. UBA8402 | reverse complement strand
GACTGAGGTTTTAGGCGATTCCGGCGGGACTATCTCCGTCGCAGTAGATGGAGTTTGTGGCTGAGTTTCCTTAACTAAGGGTAAAGTGGGTTCTGCTGTTGGTGTTAAGGCTGTATCAACCCGTTTAATTTGCCGTTGTGGGGTATCTAAAACTACGGGGGACTGCATCGGCTGATCAAAAATTTGGGAAAGTTGCCCCACCCGCTTCATAATATCCTCAGCTTTTTTTGTTGATATCACAGAGGCTTGATATTGGGTAATTTCTACAGGTAAAAACTCTACTCTCATTTGGCGATTGGAATTTAAGGCAACTCTTAAAACGGCGGTGTCATAGTCGGTGCGACTATTACCGCCAAAAATAAAATTCCCCAAGGAATAAACAATTGGCCGACCTTTATAAATTTCTGCACCCTGTAAAGTATGGGGATGATGACCAATAACCACATCAGCCCCTTGATCAATAGTGAATCGTGCTAGGTCAATTTGCCAATCCCCCGGATATTCAGCCAGTTCTACCCCCCAATGATAGTTAACCACTACCCAATCTACCTGATCTCGAATGGCTTTAATATCGGCGGCAACCCGATCATTATAACNNGGTGGCCGCATGAAAGTCGGCATCATAATACCCGAAATAGGCAATCCGTTGACCCTTAACTTCGATAATCGTGGGGCGACGGGCTTGTTTAATATCTTGACCCGCTCCCACAGCCTTAATTCCAGCTTGGTCTAAAGTTGCCATGGTTTCAACCAGACCGGGTTCCTCATAGTCCATCGTGTGATTATTGGCCAGATTGACAATATCAATGCCACCTTCTGTTAATACCTTAACGGCTTCTGGATCAGCTTTGAAATTAAACTGTTTGTTGGGACGGCGTAGGGTAGAGCGGGTGAGGGGATTTTCTAAATTTACCATAGCCAAATCTGCGTCCCGATATTCGGGTAATTGAGCAAAGGGTAAGGAGTAGTTCTTGGCAATCACATCTTTAAAGTGATCGCTGAGGGTGACATCTCCCCCAAATATTAACGTAACCGTTGGATCTTGGGGATTTTTCACCTGTTCATGTTGAACTACCGGAACTACTTCTAAGGCAGCTTGGACGGTATCAGTCCGTTTAGGTGGGGCTGTGACCATGGCCACCTTTTCTTGAGCCGGATGGTTGGGTATGGGTAGTTGCCCAGCGCTGACTTCGTAGTAACTTACCCAACAGCCTAAAACAAAGGAAGAAACCGTCGAACCCATGAGAAACATTAACCGCAGGGTTTTAAATTTAATCCAGTCCAGATTTAACCACCGTCGGTGTCCCTGTCCTCGATAAACTCGATTAGCCGGAGTTACCAGCCGCACCGATTGTTTCCAGAGAATTTCCCCATCCCCTTGATACCTGGCGGCAATTTTTACTCCTTCTAGGTTAGGGGCGTTGACTTTCCAGAGTAAATGACAGATAAACTTAACAACGCTTTCGGCAATCGGTTCCTGTTGGAATTCAACTAGGACGGGTAAACAGCCTTTATGATCGGGAGGCGCGACTCTGGCCGAGATCCCTTCGGGTCTAAGATAGGTATTAATTAAATCGCTAATTGCCCTTAAATCTCCAGACCGGGCTAATTCAAAAATAGAAGGTTGACTTAAATATTCTGCATAAACCATAACAATACTATCCTCTCCTTTATAAATTTTGCTGGCGGTTCAGTCTAATAATAAAAATAACTCTAGCCCTTGATTATAGAGAATATTGGTTGATGGGATGCAATGGTTTTAAGATCACACCTTTCCCTCACGCTATAATTTTATGATCAAAAGTTTAACAGGTTTATTGTCATCTGTCAGGGAGTGTGATCGGCGAATTTGAGTTCTGCCATGACCCGGTTCAAATTCCCTGCTTGAGCCAACTTAACCTAGATTTAGGCTGTATACTGGAAACCTCCTAACCCTGAAAAAATAAGTACAGACTAATTTATTGAGATAAATTTATCTTAGGGGTTAGAATATAAGGACAAAGGTTTTGAGACTGATCGCCTTGTAATCAGGTATACTTTTAGATGCTTAGGTATCCTGCTAAACCTTAAATACTTAGGTTGACAAGGAAAAATTTAGATCAGCCAGCGAACTTCTCAGGAAAAGTAAAAAATGCTACATCGCAAGATTTATCAACTTTGTTGTGACTGTCGGGAAGTCTCTATTTTCTTACGAGATCAGCAACGTTGGATTGAGAAAGCTCGAGTTACAGACATTGAAGGAGATCTAGTCACGCTGCGCTATGAGACAGATGAGGAGGATGAGGTATGTTCTTGGGAAGAAATGATCCGCATAGAAAGCATTGGCGCAATTACTCAGAAGTTAGCTTCTGTCCCTAAGTGTTATTTTGATCTGCCGATTTCTGAAGATTGCCCCGAAGCTGAACAAATTCATAACCCCAGTTCCGAATCCAGTCCTGATTAAAGATCAGACTTACCCAATTTTTGGGGATAAAGCTCCGTCCTTACTTGAACAGGCTCAGTAGCCCGAGAGGACGGCTTTTTATTTTTGCCTTAGATTTGGCTATTAAGGCAATAGATTATGGGAACTAATAACTGATATGATCGAGATTGGAAAGTTGATCAACAAATATACACAAATCATGCCCAAGACTGTTGCTGAGGTGATGACCCCGAATCCGATCCTGGTTAAGCCAGAGATGCCACTCAGAGAAGCGCTGCAACTGATGGTGGAAAGACATATTGGCTGTTTACCTGTGGTAAATGAATCCGATCATCTAGTGGGTTTTATCTCTGGAACGGATTTGATGTGGCAAGAAAGCGGTGTGACCCCACCAACTTATATTACTCGCCTTGATAGTATAATATACCTAGAAAACTTTTCCAGGTATGAACAGGAACTGCATAAGGCATTAGGTCAAACCGTAGGAGAAGTGATGACTCCTGCACCAATTATTACTATTAACCCCAATAAATCTTTGTCCGATGCTGCCCGGTTATTAAATGAAAAACGAATTCATCGTTTACCTGTGGTGGATCAATCAGGTAAAGTAATTGGGATTCTCACTTGCGGGGATATTTTGCGGGTGATGGCAACGGCACAGGGTTAAAACCTGCTAGGATTTCGTTAATAAAAACAAGGCTGGTCGGGACATTAGGTTTTGACTCCAGCTTGATGTTTATTTTTGCCAAGTTTTCAAGAAAATATTGATCTATTGACATCAAAAAACATGATATTATTCTGATCATTTCAAAACAATTTAGAGCCTTCATTTCAAAACCTTAATTTTTATGACAATTACCCCTGAATCTGTTCAGCAGTTGTTAAGTTCTAGTGATTTTGGCGATCGCTTACGCGGTGTAAATCAACTCCGAGAATTGCCCCCGGCGATCGCTTTTGAGTTAATTCAAGTCCCGATTAAAGATAGTAACAGTCGGGTACGATACTCGGCGGTTAGTCAGATGGCAACTTTGGGGGAGCAGAATTTAGAAGTCTCTTATCAAATTCTGCACTATCACTTATTAAATGATCCTGAAATTGATGTGCAAGCGGCGGCGGCGGATGGGTTAGGGGCGTTGAAACTTAAGGATGCCTTTGATGATTTACAAAACCTCTATAATACTACGCCAGAATGGTTACTTAAACTGAGTATTGTGGCGGCGGTGGGAGTAATGGAAGAACCTCGGGCTTTTGAATTATTAGAAACAGCGCTTCAAGATGATAATAGTTTAATTCAAACCGTTGCTATTAGTGCATTAGGTGAATTAGGGGATAGACGGGCAGTTCCTTTATTAGTTCCCTATGTGACCAATTCAGACTGGCAAATTCGTTATCGTGTTGCTCAAGCGTTAAGTCATTTAGGGGGTAGCGAAGTTGAAATTCTGTTAAAACAATTAGCGGAGGATGAAGTCGAGATTGTTGCTCAAGAAGCTAAAGCTAAGGTGTAATCTGTAGGGTGCGTAAGCTCGTCGCACGCACCATTAATTGCTCAA
>DMPJ01000052.1:5069-11332 GCA_003456035.1 Planktothrix sp. UBA8402 | reverse complement strand
AGGTTTTGATCCGGCACTGGTTTCTAATAGTTTTTCCGCCGAAATATCAAAGGCAAGATCGGTTTCTACATGGCGCGGTTGTTCATGATATTGATACCAAACCGCTAAGGCTGCCCCTAACGCACCCCCGGCATCTCCGGCGGCTGGTTGAATCCAAATATCCTTAAACGGGCCTTCCCGCAGAATCCGGCCGTTAGCAACGCAGTTGAGAGCCACACCTCCCGCTAAACACAGGTAATCAACATTTAATTCTTTCTGAACACTGCGGGTCAGACGTAGTACGACTTCTTCTGTTACCACTTGAATAGACGCCGCGATGTCCATTTCCCGTTGGCTAATGGGAGTTTCGGGTTGGCGAGGCGGGCCACCAAATAGTTGATCAAACTTGGTATTGGTCATGGTTAGACCGACGGCATAATTAAAATATTCCAGATTTAATCGGAATGTACCATCGTCTTTTAAATCAATTAAATGGGTGAGGATTTTATCAACATAAATGGGTTCCCCGTAAGGTGCTAATCCCATTAATTTATATTCCCCAGAGTTAACTTTAAAGCCCGTATAATAGGTAAAAGCCGAATAAAGTAAACCCAAAGAATGGGGAAAATCTATTTCCCAAACCGGGGTTAAACTATTACCATCCCCCAACCAAACGGAGGTTGTTGCCCATTCTCCCACGCCATCTAAACAGATTACAGCCGCTTTTTGAAAAGGACTAGGAAAGAAGGCAGAAGCGGCGTGAGATTGATGATGTTCGGTAAATAATAATGGGGGAAGTTTTGCTTTTTTAGCCCCGGCGATAGTGCATAATTCTTTTTTTAATACGGATTTTAGGTAAAGTTTTTCTTTTAACCAAACGGGCATGGCTTTAATAAAAGAACGAAACCCGCGAGGTGCGTAGCTGAGGTAAGTTTCAAGGAGTCGTTCAAATTTAACCAGGGGTTTATCGTAAAAAACCACCTGATCAATTTCAAAAAAGGTGATGTTTGCTTCCTGAAGACAATAGCGGATGGCATTGGCCGGAAATCCTGGATCGTGTTTTTTGCGCGTAAACCGTTCTTCCTGGGCCGCGGCCACAATCTTACCATCACAGACGAGCGCCGCAGCACTGTCATGGTAGTAGGCTGAAATTCCAAGTATGTTCATTAACATCTCCTCACTAGGCGCAGTCGGGCCTGTCTGTGATCATAAACAAATAATCAAGAGATTATAGCGTTAACTGGACAATCTGCCGCAAGAGTTGACGAACGCCCTTGATCGCTGCAAGTTACTTGAAATTAGCGAGGGAGACGATCGCACTACTGTATAAATCATAATAACTTAGCTAATATTAAGAGTAATTCTCCAAGTATCCTGTATTTTTTCTAATTTTATTTCTGGAATTGTTTGCAGTATATCTACCAATTTAATATCGGCTGTTGACTGTTTGCTATTCACTTCAATTCCGATGATTATTAATATGCCGAATTCTAGCACCAGCCCATTGTAATTTTTCCCTTAATGTTTGATAAAACGAATAATCCTCACGCAGAATAATAAATTTTGCCTCACAATTTGCCATGGAAACATCTACTCGTTGACCCGGCCAAATTGACGTTGCTAATACCCCATCCATCCAGAGTTTTGTCTCATGTTCCGTATCGGCTAACGGCCAAACACTAACAACTGAACCGGGAGGTAAAACAATCGGACGACTGGATAAACTTAACGGACAAATTGGAGTAACAGTAATTGCCGCCATTCCGGGGTGTAAAATCGGCCCTCCGGCGGAGGTATTATAACAAGTGGAACCGCTTGGAGTTCCGACAATTAAACCATCTCCTTGATATTGATCAACCACTTCTCCATCCACTTCCATCTCTAAAAATGATGTCGGCATTCGATGGGCGGAAGCGGGTTTAATACACATTTCATTTAAGGCTAAAAAGCGATCGCTAACGGGTTCTAAATTGGTTCTACTGCCTTCATAAACCATCGCTTGTAACATCATCCGACTTTGCACCGCATAGCGATCTTCAAACAGTCGATCAATCACAATTTTAACATTTTCAACATCTTCAAAAGATTCGGTTAAAAACCCTAAATGTCCTCCCACATTTGCCGCTAAAATTGGTATTCCTTCGGGAGCTAAATGTCGGGCGGCGGCTAAGGCTGTTCCATCTCCACCCAACACAATAGCTAAATCAATGGAAACATTACGAGAAGCAAGAAAAACCGGATAGGGGTTATCTTTGGCACCACTTGGCCCCATTAATACATGACATCCTCGCTGTTCTAAATGTTGAGCATATTGTTCCGCCCAGCGTTTGCTGAACGGATCTCTAGCTTTATGCGCGATAATAACCTGTTTAATTTCCACGACACTATCCCATTATTTCTTACAGTCTTGTTATTATTATCCCTGATCTGTCGCCAAAATTGGATAAATTGATTACAATAGATTGATAGAGCTAAAATAAAGTTATGGTTCAACTACAACCTCTGCTATCTTCCGATATTATTTATCCAGAAAGTGACGGTAAACCAATGGCTGATAACACAAAACAATTTCGTTGGATTGTTATTATTAAACAGAATTTAGATCAAATTTATGCAAATGATCCGAATGTATTTGTCGCCGGAGATTTGTTTTGGTATCCCGTTGAAGGACGCAATACTATTGTGCAAGCACCGGATGTGATGATTGCTTTGGATAGACCCAAAGGCGATCGCCCATCCTATAAACAATGGCAAGAAAATGGAATTCCTCCCCAAGTTGTATTTGAAATTCTTTCTCCTTGTAATTCCCAAACGGATATGGAGAAAAAGCTCTTATTTTATGACCGTTATGGAGTAGAAGAATATTATATCTATGACCCAGACAGGAATCAATTTAAAGGGTGGTTACGTCGGGAAATGGGTTTAGATGTAATTGAAGAAATTAACGGTTGGGTAAGTCCCCGTTTAGGCATTCGCTTTGATTTATCGGGGGAAGAATTACAAATTTATCGTCCTGATAACAACCCGTTTTTATCCTATCAGGAAGTTAGCGAACAATTAGCACAGGAACGCCAACGATCTGATCAAGAATATCAACGGGCTGAACAAGAACGCCAACGGGCTGAAAATGCTCAACAAAGATTAGCAGAAATGGAAACAGTATTGCAACAATACCGCGATCATTTTGGCAGTTTACCTCCTGAATTATAGATCAGTATAAACCGGGTTTTTAATGGAAGAAACCCGGTTTTTTTATCTAACCCGGGGCCAAGGAATAGACGGGTTAGCAACAATTGTTTGGGCGACTATACTAGCACCGTAACGGTTTAAATGGCTCGGATCAGTAAAATAGTTATATTGCGTTAATGCTTTTTCTGATAAGTTTAAAAAAATAAACCCATACTCTTGAGATAACTGTTTCATCTGTTCTCGAAATTCAACTTCAGCCGACCAACGAACCCCATCTAAATAATCATCGGTTAGGGGCAAATTCACCACCACCAATTGAATATTATTAGCACTGGTAAACGCTACAACAGAATCAAAAGCCTGGGCCTGTTCCCCACCTAAATTAAACCAGCGATAATCTCCATCATAAGCTCCAGAAACATAGGGTTTTTGTTGATAATAAGTATTGGGGTTAAACCGATCTGATAACGGTAAAAAACCGTTAGCTTCAATAGCATCTAAAGAAACGAAAGTTGCCCTAGAATTAAATTCTGAAGGCTGATATAATAAGTTATTAGATTGAATCGGTATAGGATTATTAATTAAAGGAATTAAATTGAACTGAGTTAAAGTATAATTATCCTTTTTGACGAAATTAGAATTTTGAAATTGAAATTTAGAATTATCTCTGGTTTTACAAGGTTGGGGCAATTGATAACATTTTTTTTGGGGACTGGGTTCGGCTTTTGCTAACTGCGGATGAATGCCAGCAGCTATTTTTTGATGGGCTTGGGAAGCCATAATTGCCTCAAAAGTTCGATCAATTCTACCACTATTAAAAGCCCGAACTCCATCAGCCCAAATTATCAATTTAGGCAGTTTTTCTGGGGTTAAAACTTGTCTTAAAATATAATCAACAACTTGCGCCGTTGCACCATTAACCCCAAAGTTAAAAATCTTCAAATCTCGATATCCTTTTTGGGTTAAAGCTTGCTGCATTTGTGCCGGGTCAACTCCTTGTAAGGCGCGAGAACTTCCCACAATTAAAATATCTGGTTTGCCAACGGTACTCAAATAAGATAAATATAATTGTAGTTGTTGATCTAAAGGTTCACTATCAAAACTAGGAAACTGGGAAATAGAACCCGAACGCGCGGCTTGCTGTTGAGAATAGGTTAAATTTCGCATATATTCAACCACTTTCTTCTCAGCAAATGTGCGTTTAGGACTATTAGCAGGAACCGCTTGCATCCACGCCACCGCTTGTAACCATAAGCGGGCTACTTCATCCCATTCTGGTTTTGAGCGGGCGGTTTGAGCTAAATTAGAGGCTTGTAAAGCAAATTTAACTGATTCATCAAAGGGATTTTCTTCGATACAAGTTTGAGATTTAGCAAGATTTTGAGAGAGTGAATTTTCCTCTCCAACTAATATTTTATTCCGATTCAAATGTTCATAATTAGGGCTTGTGGGAGCGGCGATCGCACTTTCAGAAGCCGCCGGAAGTTGGGATGATTGTTTGAATGAACATCCAACCATTAATATTATCAGGGGAACCGTAGTCATCACCAAACTATTTCTACCCGTTGATCGAATCAAGCTCAATATGGATAATAGACTCATAGCAATTGTTAGCTGGAATTAGATTATGTTGATTAATCGGGATTTATTTTATCCTATTATAAATCAAAATGTTCCTGTTAAGTCTTCCCTTCAATTATTCCCTCGGCTTCATGAACAATTGCCCTTAACTGTTCGATCATATTTTGACTCGCTGTTTGCCAGAATTGGCGTTGATGCGCTTCTAATAATCTTTCTGCCATATCGCGTAACGCCCAAGGATTTTTTTCTTGAATAAATTGTTGCACTTTCTGATCAAAAATATAAGCATTTGCCACCCCTTCATACATAAAATCTTCTACACAATTGGCGGTAACATCATAAGCGAATAAATAATCAACGGTTGCTGATAGTTCAAACGCCCCTTTATATCCATGTCGCATCACTCCAGCGATCCATTTAGGGTTAACTACACGAGAACGATATACTTTAGCAATTTCTTCTTTTAAAAGTCTAATTTTGGGGTTTTCAGGAATAGCATTATCCCCAAAATAAGTCTGAGGATTTTTACCCGTTAATGTTCTAACCGCAACGGTCATTCCCCCTTGAAATTGATAATAGTCATCGGAATCTAATATATCATGTTCTCGGTTATCTTGATTTTGCAGAACAATTTGCATCTTTTCTAAACGATTTTGAAACGCTTCTGAAGCGGAAATTCCCTGTTGATGACCTGAATTTGCACTCGTATAAGCGTAACTACTCCAGTTAATATAAGCAGTCGCTAAATCCTGATCATTCTGCCAGTTTTGGGATTCAATTAATCCCTGTAAACCCGCCCCATAAGCACCAGGTTTAGAGCCGAAAATTCTCAAGCGCGATCGCAAATTTGACTGTTCAATTGTTAAACCTTCTTTAATCCAAAATTGCGTTTCCTGTTGAACTTGTGCAGCTAAAGGATTTTGATCTGCGGTTTCATCTAAATTAGAAACAGCAATAACCGCTTGATCAAATAAATCAATTAAATTAGGAAAAGCATCTCTAAAAAACCCTGAAATCCTTAATGTGACATCGACACGGGGACGACCTAAAATAGAAACAGGTAATATTTCAAAATCAACTACTCGCCGCGAAGGATAATCCCAAACAGGTTTTACGCCTAATAATGCTAACGCTTCGGCGATATCATCTCCCCCTGTTCGCATTGTTGAAGTTCCCCAAACTGATAACCCTAATGTGCGAGGATATTCGCCATTTTCTTGAGTATAACGTTCAATTAATACAGATGCCGATAATTCCCCAACTCTCCAAGCAGTTTCTGTTGGAATTGCCCGAATATCAACGGAATAAAAATTGCGTCCCGTTGGCAAAACATCGGGTTTTCCTCTTGTTGGCGCCCCCGATGCACCACTCTTGACAAATAGACCATCTAAACCTATTAATAAATTCGTAATTTCTTCGGAAGTTCTTAATAAATTCGGTAATAATTTGTTCTGAATCCAGTTGAGTTCTTTTTGGATTAATTCTATAGATTTGACCCCCCCTAACCCCCCCTT
>DMPJ01000052.1:0-4980 GCA_003456035.1 Planktothrix sp. UBA8402 | reverse complement strand
GGGCTAGGGGGGGTAATTTTTCAATTAAATTAATAGCATATTCTTCAATAACTGCTACTCCATCCCCAACAGTTCGACAGAATTGATCATTAATAGTTTGATTAATAATTTCACCATAATCTGAGGTTAACGGATCAAATTCTAACTGCCAATCTTCTGCTATTGCGCGAGTTAATCCTAATCGTTTAGAATCAGGATGACGAGCGATCGCTATAATTAAATCCCTTAATTGTTCACCTTGGGGACATTGCCCAAAAATATGTAATCCATCCCGAATTTGTGCCTCTTTTAATTCACATAAATATCGATCTAATTCACTAAAAATAGAATTTTGTTCATTAAAAACTGCTTTTTTATTTAGTTTAGGTAAACCCAATTCTTCCTCTAAATTCTCCTGTTGAATTAACTGAATAATTCTTTCTGAAATTAACGATAACCGAGAGGGATCTAAACTTTGTGCTTGATAATATTCATCCATTAACCCTTCTAACTGTTGTAATGATCCATATAATTCCGCACGGGTTAACGGAGGTGTTAAATGGTCTAAAATTACCGCTTGAGAACGACGTTTTGCCTGAGTTCCTTCCCCGGGATCATTAACAATAAAGGGATAAAAATTCGGTAAAGCACCTAACGCTATTTCAGGATAACATTTTTCCGATAATCCCACACTTTTACCCGGCAACCATTCCAAATTCCCATGTTTTCCTAAATGAATAATAGCATCGGCTTGAAATTGCGATCGCAACCAATAATAAAACCCTAAATATTCAGGTGTTGGTTCTAAATCTGGCGCATGATAATTTAAACTAGGATCAAGATCATATCCTCTTGAGGGTTGGATTCCAATAAAAATATTACCAAGTTGAATACCTGAAATTGCAAAACCTTTAGAGGTCTTTTGTTTCTCTTGAAAATGATTATTCCATCGGTCTTTAATTGCTGTTTGAATTGATAGAGGCAACGTTAAAAAATATTGTTGATATGCTTCAAAAGATAAACTTTGATAAACAGAACGTAACTCCCATCCTTCAGGATCATTGGTGATTCCTGACGTTAATTGATCAATTAATTCTTCTCCGGTTTCGGGATAATTGTCTAAAGAATAACCAGCAGTTTTTAACGCTTGTAGAACTTTAATACAACTTGCTGGCGTATCCAAACCCACCCCATTTGCTAACCGTCCATCTCGACAGGGATAGTTTGCTAAAATAATCGCAATGCGTCGTTTTGATGGGGGTTTCTGTTGTAAATTAATCCAATTTTTGGCTAACTCTGCTACAAAGTTAATCCGATTTTCTACCGCCACATATCGGACAACATTAGTTTCTAACGCTGAGTTCCAATTCTCAACTGCTTTAAAAGAAATAACCCGACTAATAATGCGTCCATCCACTTCGGGTAACGCTACATTCATGGCAATATCCCTAGGAGAAAGTCCCATAAAATTATTCTCCCACTGTTCCAAAGTTCCCCCACTTAAAATAACTTGTAAAACCGGAATATTTAAAGAAAATAAGGGCGGTTGACTTCCATCTTCTGAAGTTGAAGAAATCGAAAAACTGGTAGTATTAATTAATAATTGAATAGCATTCTGATCTTGAGGTTTAAAATAGGTTAAAACCTCTGTTTGAATATCAGGATCTCGTAGAGAAGAAACAAAAATAGGAATAGGTTCTAAGTTATATTTAACTAATGCTTGACACAGAGAATCAATCGGATCTAAATTTCCAGATAAGTAATGAGCGCGATAAAATAAAATCCCAACAGCACCGATATAATTATCCGGTTTTAGATGATAATTCCACTGATAATAACCAACTTTAGGAATAGTAACGGGTGGAATAATCGGATAATTTTTATTAAAGATATGATTACTAATTAATAAGAGTGCATTAGTAAAATTATCAACTCCTGCTTCTGTTAAATAGCACCAAACTTGATTAACAATAGATAAAGATACCGTTGAATGACTAATTAAATCATGGTCGGGACGGTCATCACCTGGAAGGATAATTAATTGAGCTTTTGTTTTAGCAACTATTTCCTCTAATACTTCTAACCCATACGACCAATAGGAACGTCCTCCTAATAGCCTTAAAATAATAATCTGGGCTTTTTCTAATATTGTTTCTGCGTAGGTATCAATGGTTAATTGTTGTTGCAATTGTAATAAATTTGTGACCCGCAAAGATGGAAAATTAGCAGGAAGTTTAGAAACTACCGTTGCTAAAGTTTGAATATCCGTATCCGCCGCCGTTAAAAAAATAATTGATGCCGGGGTTTGTTCAATAAAAATAACCCCTTCGGTGTCGGGGTTCCATCCCCCAGGTGTGGCTGCAATTCTGTGCATTTTAATTTAAACAATAGGGTAAATTTGGATAACCGAAATTCTAAGGGTTAATATCTTCAATATACCCTAGATCATCATCAAATCTTTGGATAAAATTAACTAATTTATCTACCACTCGATCATAAACTTTTTTGCGCTCTAATACTGTTGATCATCTTCTTTAATCAGTTGATTAACATGATCGGGACTAGGGGCTATTTCTTGTAATTTTTGCACTCCCTGATTAAATTGATCTATATAATATTCCAATGGCTGAATAAAAATTTCCTCTTTAGCATTAGGATCGGAAAATAGGGCGATTNNAGGCGATCGCTTGATCTGTATTTTCTTTCAGGTTACGAAAACAAACAATATTTCCTTGAGATTTTAACTCCCCTAAAATGCGATTAGTGCGGGAATAGGCTTGAATTAAACCATGATATTTTAAATTTTTGTCCACATATAGAGTATTTAATTTTTTCACATCAAAACCAGTCAGATACATATTCACGACTAATAAAATATCTACCCTTTCTTGGTCTTGAAAATTCTCTCTGTCTCCATCTTTCATCCGTTTAGAAACGTCTTTATAATAGGCGTAAAAAGCTCGGCTATCTTTAACTGAATGTTGAGTATGATATTTTTGGTTATAATCAGCGATGAATTGCCCTAATTTATCTCGACTATGGCTATTATCATTTTTTAGGTCAAAATCTGGTTCACCAATTAACCCGTTTGCGTCTTCGTCTGCTTCATTAATACTAGGAGTAAAAACTGTGATTACTCGTAAATCATGGTTTTTGTTTTTGAATGTTTCATAATAAGTAATCAAAGTATCAATATTACTAACGCATAACATCGCTGAAAATTGTTTATTGTGGGTTTTGCGATTGTGATTAACAATAATCCAATCGACAATTTTGTTAATCCGATCAGGATTTTCATAAAATTCTTGATCTAATTTACTTTCTTCAATTAATGATCCGTCTTTGCTTTTGATTTGACCCCAATATTCTACAGAGAATTTTAACACATTCTCATCAGCGATCGCATTAGTAATCACATATTTATGTAAACATTCTTCAAACAAATCCTTAGTAGTGCGTTTCCCCTGTTGATTACTAACAGCATTATCGGCAAAAATAGGCGTACCCGTAAAGCCAAATAGTTGAGCATTACCAAAGAATTTAACAATATTTTTATGGGTTTCTCCAAATTGGGAGCGATGACATTCATCAAAAATAAAAATAACAGGTTTATCTTTCAGACTTGACATTGCTAACTCATGGCTAGGCTTTTTGATCGCAGTATTGAGTTTTTGAATAGTAGTAACAATTAAACTGCTTTCCCCTGCAATATGTGCGACTAATTGCTTAGTATTATTGGTAGTATCGACACTATCAGCACAAAAATAGTTAAATTCTCGGCTGGTTTGATAGTCTAAATCAGCCCTATCCACTACAAAAATAACCTTATGCACATTCGGAAGTTGGGTTAAAATTTGAGCAGCTTTAAAGCTAGTTAGGGTTTTACCTGATCCCGTTGTATGCCAAATATAACCGTTTTTGTCGGTATTTTTAACTCGATCAATAATCCTTTCTACGGCATAATATTGATAGGGACGTAAGATCATTAATAGTTTATTTGACTCATGCAAAACGATATAATGACAAATCATTTTGGAGACGTGACATTTTTCTAGGAAAATATCAGTAAAGTCATCGAGTTGAGTAATTAAATTATTATCAATATCCGCCCAATAAAAAGTCTGTTTGTATTCCTGTTTACGGTTATTGGCATAATAACGAGTATTCACCCCGTTAGAAATAACAAATATTTGCACATATTGAAACAATCCATTTTCCGCCCAAAAAGAATGTCTTTGATAGCGGTTAATTTGGTTAAAGGCTTCTTTTAACTCTAATCCTCGCCGTTTTAATTCAATTTGTACCAGGGGTAAACCATTAATTAATAGAGTGACATCGTAGCGGTTTTTATATTTACCTTGCTGACTAATTTGGTGAGTAACTTGATATTGATTTTGACACCAATCTTGGATATTTACAAATTCCAGATAAAAAGTTGTCCCGTCATCCCGACTCAATTCCATTTTGTCGCGGAGGCGGTGAGCTTTTTCAAAAATATTGCCTTTGTCGAGGTGATTAATAATTTGTTTAAATTCTTCGGTGCTAATTTCAATCTGGTTATGTTTTTCTAATTGGGTTTTTAGGTTGGCTTTTAATTGTTCAGTATTACTAATATTAACAAGTTCATAACCTAAGCCTGTTAAGCGTTTGATTAGATTTTCTTCTAATTCTAGTTCTGATTGAATCATGATAATTTAGTTATTTTAAATGTATTGAGGAATTTTGACGACGTTGCTCTATTTCTTGGGAAAAATCCGTAAATTCTTCTTCAGATAAATCTTGCCAACAACCTGCAAATTTCATGATTTCATTAACATTATTTTCCGATAGCTTTAAGGTGAGTCTAAAACCATGAATTAAATCATATAATTCTATCAATTTATCTTCAGGAATTAAATTAATTTCTTCGATAATTTTATTTTTTGGTGTTGAATAGTTCATTTTCTTAGTTTCTCCTAAGTATGTTAAGTCAATATCTAATTAACCAGCATATTTTAATTA
>DMPJ01000232.1:1274-3573 GCA_003456035.1 Planktothrix sp. UBA8402 | reverse complement strand
CCTAACCTATGCAGCAGGTTACATCGAAACTTGTTTACTAGAAAATTCTCCAGAACCGGAATTATTAAAACTGGTTTTAAGTGATGTTTCTGAAGCATTAGCACCGCAAACTATGACCCCAGAAGAAGCTAAACAACATTTAGCACAGTTGGACGAAGTATTATCAAAAACAGGACAGGAAGCAATTTATAGTTTAGGGTTTTGGCTAAAATCTTTAGGATTAAAATTATCTGTCAATGTAGACCAACTAGACCAACTAAACCCAAATAAATTGGACTCAGAAACTCCCGTTTTACAAGAATTATTATCTAACCCAAAAAAAGAAGGATAAAATACCAAAGGATTTCATATTAGAGATGCGATCGCCAAGTTGAACACCAGGAATTTTGCCTTTTTTTCTTGTTGATTTAATAACAATTTAATGTATAGGAATTTTTCATATCATTCGGATTAGTTTTAACAGGTGGTGGTGAGAAAAGCACTTACCAAGCGGGCGCGTTCAACTATTTAGTAGAGATTGGCATTGAATTTTAGTTACATTAAATCCGTGAGGATTTTTGCTACTTGATTGAGTTGTTGAGTGCTAATTTTAGTTTGACTAATCCCAGCCGCCGTTTCCCCTGCCCCTTGATTAATAGTATTGATCACCTCAACAATCTGTTGAATAGCGATATCTTGTTGCTTAATATTCATGGCGATTTGCTGTGAATTTAAGACCATATTATTAACAGAAGATGATACTTTGTCAAAAGTTAAGACCGTTGTTTCAGCCATTTGCATAATTTCGTTGACTGTGTGAGTTCCTTCTGTGGTCACTTTAATCGTTGAATTAATGGAATGATTAATCTCTTGTACAAGAACATTAATTTGGTAAGCAGAGTGTTTACTCTGATCTGCTAGTTTACGGATTTCTGAAGCCACAACGCCAAATCCCTTGCCCTGTTCCCCTGCCCGTACAGCTTCAACGGCGGCATTTAACGCCAGGAGATTTGTCTGCATGGCAATATTGCTAACTAAATTTGAGATTGTGCCGATTTCAACGGTCTGTTTTTCTATCTCTTGGGTTTGTTGAACAATTCTCTCGGAATTGGTTTTTAGGGTAGCAATTCCTTGTACAGAAAGTTCTACTGCTTGGTACCCTTCTTTGGTCAATGATAATACTTGATTGCCACTGGCAGAGGTGGTTTCTGCTTGAGTTGCCATTTGCCTAGATGATGTTGCTAATTGATTGACCGTAGCGGTGGTTTGATTGACTGAGATTGCTTGTTGATGGGTGATTCTTTCTTGTTCTTCGATGGTAGTAGCAATCTGGGAGGAGCTAGTAGTAATATCAAGGGAAATTCTCTCGATGGGCTGTATTATTCCTTGTTGAATAAACCTAATGCTAATACAAATCAGTCCTAGGATGATAATAGTTCCGGTAAGTGTGGCAATCCTAGAAAATTGTTCTGCCTGTTCCAATTCTTTTTGTCGATCTTCAAGTAGCTGATTTTCGACTTGGTACATTTCAATAATTCTGACTCTAAGTTCATCCATGATTTTTTTTCCTTTGCCTGAGAGAACAAGGTTTCTTAATTCTTGCTCCTTACCACTCCGTTTGAGGTTAATCGTCATAGCTAATTCATCAACTTTATCCTTAATTAATAGCTCTATTTGAGCTAATCTTTGAAGTTGTTCTGGATTATCTGAAATCATTTTTTTTAATTCTATTTTTACGGATTCTTGATTTTGAAGTCCTTCAAGATAGGATTCCAAAAATTCTTCCTCACCTGAGAAAATAAACCCCCGCTGTCGGGTCTCAGCATCTACTAAAAACTTTTCTAATGATCTGATCCGAACCTTGACTTCATTGGTATGGTTAACCCAATTCATTGTTTTGACTACAGCTTGACTGTTAAAGTAAAAAATAAGACTCATTATCAAATTCAGGAAAGCAATAGCTCCTAAACTTATGGGGATAACTAGCCCAAGTTTCCACCGATTTTTTTGAAATTCTTGACTAATTTGCATAACCTGAATGTTTGCCCTCTCAATAATTTTATCTACTTTATAATAAATTCAGTGATTATGGGGGAGTTTTCTGTATTTGACTAACATTAATAGAGGTTTAACCCTACTCTAAATTATAGAATCCTTGCTCAAGCTATCTGCAAATGTAACAAAAGTATGGAAACACAACCCAAGGAAATTAGGCGTTATGTTAGATTCGATGGAAAAATACCTTTTAATCAAGCTCAAAAATACTGGAAAGATTACAGGACATCAGAAAATGCTTATTAGTCCGCGCAGGCGGACTTTG
>DMPJ01000232.1:0-1242 GCA_003456035.1 Planktothrix sp. UBA8402 | reverse complement strand
TATTTATTTATTTATTTATTTATGCTCCGTATTCAATTGTTGTTCTAATTTCTGACTAGCTATCGACATCGCATAACAAAATACCCAATACAGAATCCCAACAAAAATATAAACCTCTAAATGACGTCCGAGAAACTTAGGGTTGGCCAAAATAGATCGACTCATTCCTANNTAATTCCATTAATCCCACAATTGACAGTAAAGTTGTATCTTGAAATAGGCTAATAAATTGACCCACAATCGAAGGAATTGCCACTTTTAAAGCTTGGGGTAAAATAATTAAACCCACCGTTAAAAATGTATTTAATCCCAAGGCTTTGGCGGCTTCAGTTTGACCTCTGGGAATACCTTGTAACCCTCCTCGGATGTTTTCCGCTAAATAGGCTGAACTAAACATAGTTAATCCAATAATAGCGCGTAAAATGCGATCTGGTCGCGCTCCTTCCGGGAGGAATAAAGGAAGTAAAATTTGCCCCATAAATAGAATTGTAATTAAGGGTAATCCTCGAATTATTTCAATATAAACCGTTGATAAAATTCTGATCACTGGTAAACTGCTTTGTCGTCCTAATGCTAATAATATTCCGATGGGAAAACATAATAAAATACTAATAATTGACATCAATAATGTCAACATTAGTCCTCCCCATAGGTTAGTTTCGACTACTTTTAATCCCAGCCCACCGCCAATAAACCAAACACAAATTAATAGTAATAGAAACCAAGAAAATGGCAACCACTTTCCCAGTTTTGGTTGAGTATTTCCAATAGTTTTACCCCCCCAAGCCCCCGCCACTAATAATAATAGCATCACAATTAATAGCAGACGAAAAACTATCGGAGTAGGAGTAATAACCGCTAAAACTCCTATTAAACCAATCCCAATTAAGATATTATTACTAAACAAATTTCTGCTATATTNNCCTAGCTAAAAATCCCCAGGTTATCCCCGATAAAATAGCAATTATTCCTAACATTATCCACAATCGCCAATATTGATCCGGGGGAAAACGGCCCACAAAATATAGGGGTAAGTTAGCAGGAATTACAGCCCATTTAGCAGTAGTAAAAGCCCAAGAGATAAACCCTGTTAACATTGATAATAACAGGGAACTAATTCCAATCGTAATTAGGGTATTATACCAAGTATTAAATAGATTGGTTTGTAACCATTCTTTGGTAGTTAAGGCGATGGTATCAGGCGGTTGCTGGCTTGGGGGAGATTGTACGGAATTCATTGTC
>DMPJ01000176.1 GCA_003456035.1 Planktothrix sp. UBA8402 | reverse complement strand
AAGGCTAAAACATTATTAATTTGATTGGGATAATCACTCCGTCCGGTTGCCACGACTGCGACATCATTGATAATTAATTCCGGTTGAATTTCAGGAGTCGGATTTGCCATGGCAAAAACAATAGGATCTTTCGCCATAGATCGCACCATTTCTGGAGTTACCACCCCAGGAGCACTAACTCCCATAAACACATCCGCATCTTTCATCGCATCAGCTAAAGTTCCCGATAAATTAACCGCAAATTCCCGTTTTTGTTCGTTAATATCGGTGCGATTATGACTAATAATTCCTTTAGAATCACATAGGGTAATATTACGGACTCCGGCTTTTTTGAATAAGCGCGCCATTGCTACCCCCGCAGCACCTGCCCCGTTTAAAACTAGGTGAATATCCTCCCGGGATTTTTTAACTAATTTCAAGGAATTTATTAAGGCGGCTAAACTCACAATTGCCGTGCCATGTTGATCATCATGGAAGATCGGAATATCTAAACATTCCCGCAGTTTGGCTTCAATTTCAAAACATCGAGGCGCGGCAATATCTTCTAAATTTATCCCGCCGAAAACTGGGGCAAGATATTTAACAGTTTCGATAATTTTGTCTGGATCTTGGGTGTCTAAACAAATCGGAAACGCATCAATATCTCCAAATTCTTTAAAGAGCATGGCTTTCCCTTCCATCACGGGTAAAGCTGCACCTGGCCCCAAATTTCCTAAGCCTAAAACTGCACTACCATCAGTAACAATAGCTACGGTATTTTGTTTAATTGTTAGCTGATAAATTTGCTCTGGATCTTCAGCGATCGCTTGACAAATCCGACCCACACCAGGAGTATAAGCCATGGCTAAATCTGATTGAGATTTGAGCGGAATTTTACTCTGAATACTAATTTTTCCGGCGCGATGCAGATTAAATGTTCGGTCATAAACCGCTAATACTTTTAACTCGGTTAAATCTTTCACCGCTTGGACAATTTGTTCAGCGTGTTCGCCACTAGAGGCATCCACGCTGATTTCCCGAATCGTTTTGTACAGAGTTTGTTCAATTAAGTCAATTTGGCCTAAATTTCCCCCGACGGTGGCAATCGCTTGAAAAACATTAGCCAACATTCCGGCGCGGTTAGGCAGTTCCAGGCGAATTGTAACGCTATAACTAGGATTCGGTGTTAAGCTAACCATGTTCAGTACCAATCAGTTGTCCATTGGGTATCATATCACCGGAGATCAACATCAGTTTGTAGTTTAAGCACCACATAGATCAGATTTCCCTAATATTGCTGCTGGAATTGTAGGTAATAGCTGAGATTAGCTAAGGTAATATAGTGATCAACATATTTGGGCGTTGGTGTTTTTTCGAGTGCTCGCTTTACTTGCTTTTTTCGCTGATTTTTTGAGGGCTCCATAGTTTTCGGATCGGGTTAGAATAGGTGATTGATCTTTATTATCCGATCTATTCATCACTTACAACCCAACATCAGTTAATTGGCTTAATTATAAGGTTAATCGGGGCAATGGCTTTATCGAATTTTAACTTATATTCCCAGACTGTCCATATTTGGCAAACAAATCTAACGAGATCACCTCAACACCTAGAATTTTATCAAAGTATTCTGGCTGATGATGAACTAAAACGGGCGAGACGGTTTAAGTTTGAACGGGATAAACAGGCTTTTGTGATTGCCAGGGGAACATTAAGAATGATTCTCAGCCACTATTTAAACCTTTCTCCAAAACAGATTAAATTTAAGTATAGTTCTAAAGGGAAACCCAGTTTAGATCAAGATCCTTCACCGCTACAATTTAATTTATCTCATGCCTATGGAAAAGCAATTTATGCGATCGCCCTTGAAGAAAATATCGGCATAGATATAGAATATATTCGGGAAATTGAAGTTATATCTTTAGCAAAACGCTTTTTTTGTAACTCTGAATATCAGTGGTTAAACTCCCTTTCTTCCGTAGAACAATATTCGGCATTTTTTCAACTCTGGACGTGCAAAGAAGCCTATTTAAAAGCCACCGGAGAAGGTTTAGTTGGGTTACAGGACATTGAAATTTTCACGCCTCTGGATTCCCACCCCAAAATTTTGAAAATTTCCCAGAATTCAGAATTAGCTAAACATTGGACACTGCAAACTATTGAAACCGCCGAAAACTATGTAGCAACCTTAGCTATTAAGGGAATAAATTATCAGTTTCAATATTGGCAATGGACTGAGGCAGAAGAAATTAAGTATAATCAGCTAAAAATAGATGACAATTTAGCTAATCAATGTTAATATTGTCAGTAGATAGCCATTCCATAGCCTAGATTAATACAGGAAAAAATCATGATTGCTAATTTTCAAGATTCTCAAAAAATGACCGCAGAAGAATACCTAAAATGGGAAGCCACACAGGAAATGCGCCATGAATATGTCGATGGTGAGATTGTGGCGATGACCGGGGGTAGTATTCCCCATAATGATATTGCTCTTAACTTATATACCTCGCTCAGACCCCATCTCCGTCAAAGAGGATGTCGAGTTAATGTCTCAGATGTGAAAGTTCAGGCTAATCAAAACAGTCGTTATTTTTATCCAGATTTAGTCATAACTTGTGATCCTGAAGACTTGAAATCTCGTCAGTTTATTCAAAACCCTAAAGTTATTGTTGAGGTGCTTTCCCCCAGTACCGCTAGTTATGATTGCACGAAAAAACTCAAATATTATCGCCAGATTCCCAGTTTACAAGAATATGTGTTAATTGATTCCGAATCCATGTCGGTTGAGGTTTATCAGAGAGGGGAAGGTAAAATGTGGCATTATTATGAATACACAAATGGTGATAAAATCCCATTACAAAGCATAGAATTTGAATTTCAGATTGAGCTTTTATATGAAGGAATTAGCTTTGATCAAGAGTAAAATTTTTCTGTTGTTGAATGGGAATCTCAATTGTAAATTCCGATCCTTTTTTAACTTGAGAAGAACACTTTAACTTACCCAAATGTCTTTCCACAACTATTTGATAACTAATAGCTAATCCTAACCCGGTTCCTTTTCCCACAGGTTTTGTGGTAAAAAACGGATCAAATAATTTATTTTTAACGGTTTCTGTCATTCCCATTCCATTATCAGTAATGATAATTAAAACCTGATTATCCTCCATAACTTCTGTGGTAATAGTAATTGTAGGTTTCCAACAATTCAATGAATTAAAACCGATATCATCTTCAGCATATAACTCCACATCATTAGAATGAAGATTATAAATAATTTGTTGATTTTGTTCTACGATTCGCTCCTGAATGGCATCAATCGCATTAGTGAGTAAATTCATAAATACTTGATTTATCTGACCTGCATAGCATTCAACTAAGGGCAATTCCCCATAGTTTTTAATCACCTGAATTTTTTTTGTTTCTCCGGCTTCTGATAAGCGATTTTGTAAAATCAATAATGTATTTTCTAAGCCCTCATGTAAATTAACTTGTTTAACATCTGCTTCATCTAAACGAGAAAAATTTCTTAGGGATAAAACAATTTGTTGAATCCGACTCGCCCCTACTCTCATTGAACTTAATAATTTCGGGAAATCTTGTTGCAAAAAATCTAAATCCACAGTTTCAATTACTGTTTGAATATCACGAATTGGCTCAGGATAATGCTGTTGATACAGTGCAACTAAATTTAACAAATCCTCCATATATTGAGTAGCATAATTAACATTTCCATAAATAAAATTAATTGGATTATTAATTTCATGGGCAACTCCGGCTACTAACTGACCTAAAGAAGACATCTTTTCGGTTTGAATTAAATGGGCTTGAGTTTGTCGTAATTTATTTAAAGTCGCTTCTAATTCTAGGGTTTGAGCTTTAGCTAAAGTCGCCGCTTCACGGGTTTGGTTATAGAGTTGGGCTTGATTAATTGCGATCGCCACTTGAGCGGTGACAGCCTGTAATAATTCAACTTCAGAATCACTCCAGGAACGGGGTTCATGATGATTTCCACAAATTAAAACCCCGATTTCTCCCATTTGGGTTTGAATCGGTAAAGACAGAACCGATATCAACCCAAACTGGAGTAAAAATGACTTTCTTTGAGATTCAGGGATATGATCAATATGATCAATTCTGCCAATTTGTAAATGCAAATATTTTTCAGACCAAACGCCAACCTCATCTAAGGAATATCTACCAATAATATTAGGAAGTGCGGGATCTTTGGCTTCAGTAACTATTTCCCAATAAGCTCGATTTGAATAAGATTGAGATAGATTTTTACCTCCTAAATCAAATCGATTTTCTTCTCGACGATACCAACAAAAATAGCATCGATCAACCTTCATCAACTCCCAAACCTGTAAAACAGTTGTTTCTAAAATTGTTTTTAAATCTAAGGAATTACGAATTTGATTAGCTAAATGATTAATCAGTTTTTCCTGTTGAGCCAGTTGTCGAAATCGAGTTTCTGATTCTGCTAATAATTCTTGGGCTAATTTTCGTTCTGTAATATCTTCATAGGTTCCTAATATTCCCACTACGTTCCCATCTGGATCATGAAGGGGAATTTTATTGGTTTCTAACCAACATTGTTTTCCATTTGCTTGTAATTGAGTTTCGATAATCCGATAACGAGGGGTATTTGTTTCCATGATCTCTCGATCAACTTGTCGATAAAATTCAGCTTCATCCAAAGTCCAACTTAAATCGTAATCTGTCTTACCAATAATATCTTCAGGAGACTTTAATCCCGTATCCAAAGCTAATTGTAAATTACACCCTTGAAAGACTGAATTTCGATCCTTCCAAAAAACTCTTTGGGGGATTGTATTCATCACTAATTGCAGCATTTGTTGGGATTGTTGCAGAGCTTCCTCAGCTTTTTCCCGACCATTAATATCAGTAATTGTGCCAATATATCGCCTAAATTTTTCTAACTGANNAACAGAAATGATCGCCGGGATCGCTTTCAATCCTCCTGATAACCAATACACAGGATACCAAAGGGTTAAAATCGCCATCAAATGATTGATTCCAAAGGCAAAAATAAATATACTAAACAGGATAAAAACACTGGAGTAGGATAAATTTTGACGCTGACGAACAAAGTAAATGAATGAAATAGGAATCGAAAAATAAACCAGTGCAATCACCAAATCCGAGACTAGATGAAGCCGGATTAATTGAGATTGCCAAAAATCCCAGGGAGATATCCAGGAAACCATTGCCACCAGTTGTTGTGAAATAATCCAGGTGAAAGTCATGACAGTTGATTAATTTTTATTAAAGAAAAAACACCATAAAAAATTGAATTGAACTTCAAAAACAATGCAATTATTAATTGATAAAAACTCCAAAAGTATAGGTTAATTATATCGCATTGAGCAAAAATCTACTTTAGCCTCTATAATTATAAGTTTGATCACAAATTCCAGATTTAGGCTTTCGTATGACTACAGAAATTCAGACAGAAACTCAAACTGAAATCCAAGCGGAGGTTGAGCGACGTCGCAATTTTGCAATTATTTCTCACCCTGATGCTGGAAAAACCACCCTGACAGAAAAATTACTCCTCTACGGAGGTGCCATTCACGAAGCAGGTGCTGTTAAAGTACGGAAGGCTCAACGTCATGCTACCTCAGACTGGATGGCAATGGAGCAGCAACGGGGAATTTCGATTACCTCAACGGTTTTGCAGTTTGAGTATAACAACTGCCAGATTAATCTACTAGATACACCCGGACACCAGGATTTTAGTGAAGATACTTACCGCACCTTAGCCGCCGCCGATAACGCGGTGATGTTAGAAGATGCCGCCAAGGGTTTAGAGCCGCAAACTCGTAAACTTTTTGAAGTCTGCAAACTGCGGGGTCTGCCTATTTTTACTTTTATTAATAAAATGGATCGTCCGGGTCAAGAACCCTTAGAATTACTTGATGAAATTGAAAAAGAATTAGGGTTAAAAACCTATCCGATAAATTGGCCGATTGGTACGGGCGATCGCTTTCAAGGAGTATTTGATCGTCGTCAACAAAAAATTCATTTATTTGAACGTACCGCCCACGGCAGTCGAGAAGCCTTAGATACGGTTTTTGACTTAGATGATCCTAGAATTAATGAATTATTAGATCCGGATCTTTATCATCAATTAAAAGAAGAATTAGAACTACTTGAACACGCGGGTTCGGAATTTGATCTGGATTTAGTTCATGCTGGAAAAATGACCCCGGTTTTCTTCGGAAGTGCCATGACTAATTTTGGGGTCAAATTATTCTTAGATTCCTTCTTAGATTATGCCTTAAAACCCGGTTCCCATCTGAGTACCTTGGGGGATATGGAACCGGAATATCCTGAGTTTACGGGCTTTGTATTTAAGCTACAAGCGAATATGGATGCCAAACACCGGGATCGGGTGGCTTTCGTGCGAGTTTGTACGGGAAAATTTGAAAAAGATATGACGGTAAATCATGCCCGAACTGGAAAAGTTATTCGTCTTTCCCGTCCTCAAAAATTATTTGCTCAGGAAAGACAATCAATTGAAACTGCCTATCCCGGAGATGTAATTGGATTAAATAATCCTGGGGTTTTTGCCATTGGAGATACAATTTATATGGGCAAAAAATTGGAATATGAAGGGATTCCCTGTTTTACCCCGGAGTTATTTGCCTATTTAAAAAATCCTAATCCTTCTAAGTTTAAACAGTTCCATAAAGGGGTTTTGGAATTGCGGGAAGAAGGGGCGGTACAAATTATGTTTTCCGTTGATGAAGCTAAACGTGATCCAATTTTAGCTGCGGTCGGTCAACTACAATTTGAGGTAGTTCAGTTTAGATTACAAAATGAATATGGCGCCGAAACTCTATTAGAACCTCTACCCTATAGTGTGGCACGTTGGGTGACAGGAGGTTGGGAAGTTTTAAATAAAGTGGGACGAATTTTTAACGCTGCGGTGGTTAAAGATAGTTGGGATCGTCCGGTTTTACTATTTAAAAATGAATGGAATTGTCGTCAAGCTGAATCCGATCATCCTGAGTTAAAACTGACTTCTATTGCTCCGGTGGTTTCAATTCAACCGTTTGAATCTGGAGAGGAAGAATAAGGCTTGAATATTGATTGTTGATTAATTTTCTCCCTCTGTTTGGAGTTAGTAGGTGGTCAAAAATAAACGCATATACAATTAAACTTGTTGTTGCGCTTGCTGCGCACTGACCCGGTGCGCAACAAGCGCAACAACGGGCTTTTTGACCACCTACTTAGAGAGGGCAGTATTAAACACAAAACGAGGATCAATTTAAAACTTTGATTGATTAAGAATTGGGTTCAGATGGAGATTCACCAAATAAATAATTATAGGTGAACCCGGCGGCAATTCCTCCCAAAATAGGAACGACCCAGAATAACCATAATTGCTGAATTGCCCAACCACCAATAAATAATGCTGGGCCAGTGCTACGGGCCGGATTGACAGACACATTAGTGACAGGAATTCCGATGAGGTTAATTAAGGTTAATCCCAAACCGATAGCAATGGGGGCAAACCCTTTCGGTGCGCGATTATCAGTTGATCCCATAATCACCATCAAGAACATAAAGGTCAACACAAATTCATGCAGCACTGCCGCAAATAAGCTGTAACCGCCGGGAGAATGTTCGCCATATCCATTGGTGGCAAAGGGGTTAGAACCACTTTTAAAAGCCACTGCATCAAATCCGGCTTTCCCACTGACGATTAAATACAGCACTAAGGATGCTACAATTGCTCCGGCAACTTGAGATCCAATATAAAGGGCTAAATCTTTGCCTCCAGAGAAGCGTTTACCCGCCCATAATCCGAAGGAAACCGCCGGATTGAGATGGCAACCGGAAATATGACCAATGGCATAGGCCATCGTTAAAACGGTTAAACCAAAAGCTAATGCCACCCCGGCAAATCCAATACCAAGGGCATTAGTAGTTCCATCTGGAAATGCAGCGGCAAAAACAGCAGATCCACACCCTCCAAAAACTAGCCAAAATGTTCCCATGAACTCGGCAAGACATTTCTTAGTCAGTGGCATGATTAAACCTCTTGAGAATGCACTTGAATTTAACTATCAGTTTTAATCCTGATGAGTTTCAGTTGCAACCTAGCATAAAATTGATCAATTTTGGTGTCATATCTAGCCAATTTAGAAAAAATTAATAAAACCTTAAATAAATTGTTAAGAAATTATAAAAAATATCATTTTTCTATAAATATCATTTATGATGTCTGGTTTTTAAAATAAATTTATCAATAATCAGAAAACCCCCATGTAGAGACGTTGCATGCAACGTCTCTACATGGGGGTTAGGGGGGATCTAGTCTAGGATAAAAACCGGGATTTTAGACTTACTTAAGTTAATACTGATGGTGCGTGCGCTTCGCTTACGCACCCTACGGGTTGATGATTGAATTAAGCGGGAATTTTGGTGGGAAGTTGAGCTTTTTGGGCTTGATATTCTGCTAACTGTTGTTCAATTTCAGTTTTAACAATTTGGCGATATTCTAAGAAATGTTCGTTATGGGCGCATAAGGTTAAATACTGCCCGCAGACGGCGGGATTATGTTTGATAATACTAAATAAATATTCCCAGAATTTCCAGCGAGTCTGGCGTTTAATTCCCTGTCGCCAAATCACAGTTGCTAAGGCTTTTAAATCAATTAAACTGGGGAATTTGCCTGGAGGATTACATTTAGGCGCGCCCAACTTTAAGAAACAGCGATAGGTACGTTCTAAATAGCGTTCAGGATCATATAATTGCCAGAAGGTTTCAATATATTCTTGAGCAATTTCTTCAACGGGACGGGTAGGAACAAAGTTAATTAATGTGGTTTGGTTAATATCAAACTTTTTAGGATTAATTAATCGTCCTTCTTTTTCTAAACGAGTCCATAACGCCGTATTCGGTAAGGCTTGTAACATACTAAATAAGGCCGTGGGAATCGCAGATTGTTCGACAAATTCAATAATTCGATATCCCGCCCCCGGTTTTTCCCCATCAAATCCGAGAATAAATCCCGCCATCGGACGTAAGCCAGCGCGGATAATTTTATCAACGGCTTCTAATAACGGACTGCGGTTATTTTGATATTTTTTAGTCATTTCTAAACTACTGGTATCTGGGGTTTCAATTCCCAAGAAAACCGCATCAAAATTACATTCCACCATCAAGTCCATTAATTCACCATCATCGGCTAAATCTATGGAGGCTTCGGTATTAAACCGGAAGGGATATTGATATTCAGCTTGCCAAATTTTTAGGGCTTTTAACAGTAATTTAACATTCCGTTTATTCCCGATAAAATTATCATCTACCATGAATATTGATCGTCGCCATCCCAATTCATAAAGATAGTCTAATTCCTTTAATAACTGTTCTGGGTTTTTGGTGCGGGGTTTGCGACCATAAAGCACAATAATGTCACAGAATTCACATTGAAACGGACATCCCCGGGAGAATTGTACCGACATAGAATCATAGGCATCTAATTCTAATAAATCGTAACGGGGAATAGGAGTTGAGGTGACACTGGGTTTTTCTTCGGTGCGAAATACCCCGGAAGTTTCCCCCCTTTCAATGGCTTCGACAAACATGGGTAGGGTAATTTCTCCTTCATCTAAAATTAGAAAATCTGCCCCGGAATTTTCAATTTCATGGGGGACAGAGGTGGGATAGGGGCCACCAACGGCGACTAATTTTCCGCGTCTTTTGGCTTCTTGAATTTGGGAGATAAAATCGGATTTCTGCACAATCATTCCCGAAAGGATGACTAATTCTGCCCATTCCCATTCCGCTTCAGTTACAGCAGTAATATTCCGATCAACCAGTTTGAATTCCCAGTTTTGGGGCAAAATTGCCGCCACCGTAATTAATCCCAAGGGCGGTAATAAGACTTTGCGATCGACTAATTCTAGGATTTTTTCATACGACCAAAATGTAGACGGGAATTGAGGATAAATTAATAATGTTTTCATAGGAAAAATGGTAATTTTGGGTTAATATTATTTTAGATCTCGTTAAATAGAATTTTTCACCATTTCTCACTCACTCACCCAGCGATTGAAATCGTGGCTACACAAACGAAGTCCGGATGGTGCGCGGACTAATTAACAGATTAACATAATTTTCTCTGATTTTATCTTCAACCCGCGCCGGCGGGTTTGGGTTGTGTAGCCACGATTTCAATCGTTGGATCTCTCATTAAATGACTGTTGGCGCTATGATACAAATGTTAACATTTCACCAAATCATACAGGGTTATCACCAATATGGCCGTTAAAATAGGAGATATTGCTCCTGACTTCACCTTAACTTCGCAAACGGGCGAATCAGTTAGTATCAAAGACTTTCAGGGGAAAAAATCCGTTGTCCTCTACTTCTATCCCAAGGATGATACCCCGGGCTGTACCGCCGAGGCTTGCGCCTTTAGAGACAGTTATCAAGTCTTTACAGATGCGGGGGCGGAAGTAATTGGCATTAGTTCAGACACGGCCCAATCTCATCAACAGTTTGCCACAAAATACAATCTTCCGTTTATTTTATTGAGCGATACCGGGAATAAAGTTCGTCAACTCTATGGTGTTCCAGCAACGATGTGGGTGCTCCCGGGTCGCGTTACCTATGTAATTGATCAAGAGGGTGTTGTGCGACATCTGTTTGATTCTATGCTAGATTTTGGGCGTCACGTTGATGAGGCTTTAACTACCCTCAAAACGATTCCAGTTTCATAGAATTTTAATCAAAAATCGCCTCTATTCAATGAATACAAACTATCAAAATACCTTCACCAACTTGAGGCAAGAGTTATCTCGAACTTTGTCCCAACTTGCTCATCTTTTGCCTCAATTTATGTTAGCTGTGGGGGTCGGCTATCTATTCGTTTGGTTGCACATTCCCGTTGCCTGGCTGATTGGCCCAATGATTGCGGGGATTATTTATGCGGTGTTTCGGGGGAAACCCCAACCCCTACCTCCGATCTTTTTTATTGTTGGTCAAGCTATTGTGGCGATCGCTACGGCTACGGGATTTTCACTTAATACTATAGGGTTAATGGGGACTTACGCCTTCCCCCTAATGCTCTGTATTTTGGTGACCGGGGGTATGAGTATTTTGAATGGTTATTTTTTAGGGCGCTGGGGGGATATTGACCGGGCGACCGGGTTCCTCAGTTGTGTTCCTGGGGCGAGTTACAGCTTAATTGCCATGAGTGAGGAAATGGGGGCTGATGCGATCGCCGTTGCTCTGTTACAATATCTGCGGATTCTATTAGTGGCATTAATTGTTCCTACCCTCGTCGGGTTCTGGTTTGCGGGGGATGGGGTTGTTCAGTCCGTGGTATCTATTCCCGTTGAGACTTTACCCTCTTTATCACTGCTTTACAACCTAGCAATTCTGGGAGTTTGTGGGGNNGGAATCCTTTTAGGGGAAAAGTTTAGTTTACCTTCATCGTTGTTTCTGGGGCCGTTTATAGTTAGTTTAATTGTGTTTTGGACAGTTCCCTATTCGATTAAAATGCCTCCTTTGCTATTTACTATTGGGCTATTATTTGTGGGATTTTCGGTGGGTTTAAAGTTTGACTGGCAGAATGCCAAAAGACTCTGGAAAGCTGTTTTAATTGAAATCGTTTTAGTTCTGATTTTAATTATGTTTTGTTTGGGTGCGGGCTATATTTTCCATCAAATCACCCAAGTTGATACCATGACGTCGATATTAGGTTCCACACCCGGAGGAATTACAGCCATGATCGCAACGGTAATTCAACTCGGAGGAGATGCCGGAATAGTATTAGCTATGCAAATGACTCGAATGTTATTGATATTATTAATTAGTCCTTGGTTTGCGAATGTATTAATTAAAAGTCAAAAACAATCTAATACTTAACTCAATATATCGTGTCTGAACTTTTACAACAAATAGAGTCCTATTTAAAACAGAGTGTTTATCCCCATGCTAATCAAATTGATCGGTGTTCAAAATCCCTTGAAGCAGCATTTAATGGGTTAGGAGAATTAGGGGTTTTGGGATTAAGGGTTCCGCAACGTTGGGGAGGGCCACAACTTGATGCAGAAACCTTTAATCTATTTCAAGAATTAATCGCCCGTTATTCGGGGGCGTTAGCCTTTTTGCAAACCCAACATCAAAGTGTTGGGGCTATGTTCATGCAAAGTTATAACACTCAATTACAAGCAGAATATTTACCCCGAATGAGTCAGGGAAATGCTAAAATTGGTGTAGGCTTTTCCCATTTAAGACGGTTAGGAAATCCCTCAATTATTGCTATTCCTGTAAGGGGAGGCTATCAACTCAATGGCTTTGTTCCTTGGGTAACAGGATGGGATATTTTTGAAGAATTTGTAGTTGCTGCAATCTTACCCGATGGTCAATCTGTTTGGGGGTTAGTACCATTTTCAGAACAAAAAATAGGGGAAAGTGCGATTACATTTAGTTCTCCTATGTCTCTCTGTGCTATGACTTCCACTAATACCGTAACAGCAACTTTTAATCAGTGGTTTTTACCATCAGAAAAAGTCGTTTCTATTCATCCCGTTGGCTGGATGCAAAATAACGATAAAGCCAAAGTTTTACCAGCAAGTTTCTTAGCATTAGGCTGTGCAAAAGCAGGATTAGATATTGTAGAAACAGCCTTTCAAAGAACAGAATTTTCCTTTATTCAAGATGCGTTTAATTCCTTAAATCAAGAACTCAATCAATGTCGTTCTCAAATATTTTCATCTCAAAATATTAATACTTCAGAAAAACATAAACTCCGCGCCCAAGCGATAGAATTAGCCGCGCGGTGTGCCCATGCTGCGATAACAGTCTCCAGTGGTGCAGCGAATTTAAACAGTCATTCCGCCCAAAGAATCTATCGAGAAGCATTAGTGTTTACTGTTTCAGGTCAAACAACAGAATTAATGGAAGCTACCCTAGAAAAAATTAAGAATTGTAGGGTTTTATAATCTTTCTACCATAATGGTAGATGGCTATGATATAATATCTTAAAAATCATTAATCTATTGATTAATTGAGAGGTATGTCACCATCACAAGAAACACTCCTAAATGAGTTAATATTACCACCCACCCAAGACGAACTACCCTGTGACGATGGAGTCCCCATGGAAACTCAACGCCATAAAATGCAAATGGATTTACTAATTGATCAGTTAATTCCTTGGTTAGAAACGCGAGAAGATGGTTATGTTGGGGGCAATATGTTCCTCTATTTTAGTTTAGCCCAAGTGCGGAACCAAGACTTCAAAGGCCCTGATTTTTTTGCCGTATTAGGAGTTCCCAAAAAAGAACGAAAAAGTTGGGTCGTTTGGGAAGAAGGAAAAGCTCCCGATGTGATCATTGAACTATTATCACCCAGTACCGCCCAAGAAGATAAAACCAACAAAAAAATTATCTATCAAAATCAAGTTCGGGTTCCTGAATATTTCTGGTTTGACCCCTTTAAGCCTGATGATTTGGCAGGATTTATATTAAGTAATGGCAGTTATCAACCAATTTTTCCCGATCAATTTAATCGGTTATTCAGTCAACAATTAGGCTTATCATTAGTCCGATGGTCAGGGGTTTATAAAACCGTTGAAACAGTATGGTTAAGATGGGCAACTTCAGAAGGTGAAATTCTGCCAACACCCGATGAATTATCCGCACAAAAAGCCGAACAAGCTCAACGACAAGCTGAAGAAGCTCAACTTCAAGCCGAGGAAGCTCAACGCCAAGCTGAAGAAGCCGGGCGGCGTTCCCAAGAGTTAGAAACCTTACTCAACCGCTACCGTCAACAGTTTGGCGAATTACCAGAACCCAGTTCTGATCAGTTTTGAGATCAAATTGGGTATTCTGAAAATAGGTGCTATTAAAGCCAACTAATCGAAAATAAGAGGAAGGTGTTTGCAATGAATCCCGCCGAAAAACAATCATTAGAAAAACAATATGGGCCAGAGCGTGTCCGTAAAATGGAACGCTTGAAACAGGTACAAAAAGTGATTATGTTCCTATCACTGCTGTCTTTTTTTGGGACGAGTATATTTGGATTAGGAAAAGTGTTTAAAGGTGCATTTGAAAAAAAACCTGAAGTGACTCAAACCACAGAACAACAATCTGCAAGTGCTTTATTACAAAAGCAAGAAAAAGGTTATGAAACTGTATTAAAACGGGAACCAAATAACCCAACAGCATTGGAAGGTTTATTCAATGTTCGCTTGCAACAAAATAATATTCAAGGAGCAATTGAACCCTTAGAAAAGTTAGTGAAATTATATCCTGATCGGCAGGATTATCAAAATTCATTAACTCAATTAAAACAGCAAAATAAAAAATAAATCTAGTTATGAAACATTTAGACTACTGGATAAAACAGCAAAAACAGCAACAGTTAGAAGATCAAATTAGAACGGAACAAGCCAGAACAGAAGTTCAAGCGATTGTTAAAGTATTAATAGAACAATTTTCTATTAAAAAAGTTATTCTGTTTGGTTCTTTAGTTCGAGGAAAATTTAATGAAAACTCTGATCTTGATTTAGCGGTAGAAGGAGTGCCAAAAAGGGATTATTTTACAGCCGTTGCGATCGCTAATAACTTAACATCCCGATGGGTAGATTTAAAACCCCTAGAAGACTTAGAACCTCACTTTCGAGAAAGGGTTTTAACAACAGGAGAATGTGTTTATGAAGCCAATGTCAGCGAGTAAAATTAGAGTTACTCTTAGAATGTTAATAGTTGTTGGACTTTGACTATCTCCTCTTGGGGCTAAAGCCCAACAACAGTTTGATAAAATTCCTCTAACGCAGCGACACAAACTTGATCATCAAAAATCAGATGATGGCGATCGCTCATTTGTTCAGAAATTGTTTTACACCATACAGGATCTAACCCTAATTTAACTGCTATTTTAACATATTCTGCTTCATTTTCTGCAATTGTTTCTGTTAACCCGATCATTTTTAGGAAACTATCAGCGTGACGTCCGCGCATAAATTCCCCAGGACAAGTTACAATGGGTAAATTACAAGCGATCGCTTCTAAAGATGTATTTCCTCCCGACCAGGTAAAGGTATCTAAAAATACATCAGAAAGCAAATTTAACATCAGATAATCAAACCGTTCAGGGACATTTCTATGTAAACAATAATCTTGATAATTTAACCCATAATTAGCAAAAGATTTTTTTAACCGATCATTTAATAGTGTTCCTCGGAAGAACAAAAACCTAGCATTAGGAACTTTTACCGCAATTTCTGGTAAAATATAATCATATTGAGGCAAATATTTAAAAGGCGCTTGACAACATAAATAAATCACCGCCTCATCGGGTAAATCATAATCTGATCTGTTTTTAATTAACGCTGGAATATCTTGCGGTTTGGGATAAGAAACCCCAATATTGGGTAATAAAATTAGGGTTTCAGAATAGTGTTCCTGGGGGTTTTCCGGTTCCATTAATTGACTAGAAAGAAAATAATCAATTGTTGGTAGTCCTGATNNCTGATATAAAATAATCAATTGTAGGAATTCCTGATGTTACGGGATGACCCCAAGCAGTGCATTGAATAGGTGCTAAACGCAAAGCGGCGAGTTCCATGGTTGGGGGGTTCATGCCAATTTCTGGATATACTAAAATATGCAGTTTATCCTTGAAAATTTGTTCAGCAACCGCTT
>DMPJ01000295.1:14907-23153 GCA_003456035.1 Planktothrix sp. UBA8402 | reverse complement strand
ATTCGTAATTCGTAATTCGTAATTACCCATTACCCATTTTGCCACTGACTCACCAAAGAAATCGCCCCAATCAAAATTTTATGCTCTTGAATTTGAATCCGCGCGTGTAATGTTTCGGGGGTATCATCAGGTAAAATAGGAACTGCCGATTGCATCAAAATCGGGCCGCTATCGACTTCTAATTCGACTAAATGAACGCTACATCCTGTGATTTTTACCTGAGCTTCTAAGGCTTGTTCTACGCCTCTAATTCCTGGAAAACTTGGTAATAAACTGGGATGTAAATTAATAATTTTTCCAGGAAAAGCATCAACTAAAACTTTAGTTACAATTCTCATCCAACCCGCAAATACAATCCAATCAACATCATGTTCTTTTAAGGTTTTAACAATTTCTTGATCTAAATCTTCTCGTTTTTTATAATTACGATGGTTTAAAAGAATGGTCTTGACTCCAAACCTTTCCGCCCTTTCTGTGACTTTAGCATCGGGGTTATTATAAATTAAAACTTGAACTTTAGCATTGAGTTGTTGGTTTTGAATTGCTTGAGCGATCGCCTCAAAGTTAGTTCCACTTCCGGAGGCTAAAACCCCAATTTTTACTGGAGATCCTTCCACAAATAAGGGGGAAGGAATCGCTGGAGAAATCAAACAGGCGGTAGAGTCAATTCCCATCACATTTGCATTCATTTAGAGTTTCACATAAGTATAAATCAACCTACCTACTATTATCTAATAAAATGACAACAATGTCGATTTTTTTATTTTAAATTTGGAATTCAACTTTCCCCGATGCTATAGATACAGATTGCCCAACTATTGTAAAATATTTTGATAAACTTTATTAAAATTGATTCAGGTTATGGCTTCTTTACCCGGTTATCGAAAACAAAAACAGCTTTTGGATCAAGATTCGATCATGGCTTGGATTTTTCTAGCTCCAGCTTTGTTACTGATGGGGGTGTTTATTATAGGGCCAATTATCTACTTATTCTATCTGAGTTTTACCCAAGGAAGTTTTACCAGAGCCGGAGTTCATGGGGTAGGATTGAATAATTATTTTCGTCTATTTATGAGTCCTGATTTTTGGCAAATTTTATTTAATACAGCTTATTTTACCATAGGAACAGTGATTCCTAGTATGATTATTTCTTTAGCTTTAGCGGTACTTTTAGATCGGACTTTTGCTCTCCGAGATATTCTCAGAACTGCTTATTTTATCCCTTCAATTACTTCTTTAGTTGCGGTAGGATTAGGATGGCGTTGGTTGTTTCAAACCCAAGGCCCGGTGAATGAATTATTAACACAATTAGGATTCCATCCGATTCCTTGGTTAAGTAGTACAACCTGGGCAATGCCTTTGTTAATATTAATGAGTATTTGGAAACAATTAGGCTTTAATTTAGTAGTATTTTTGGCGGGGTTACAAACCATTCCGCAAAGTCGATATGAAGCGGCTCAATTAGATGGAGCCAATCCTTGGCAACAATTTTGGTATATTACCTTACCTGGGTTACAACCAACGATAGTTTTCGCAACAGTAACCACAGCAATTTTTACCTTAAAAAGTTTTGAACAGGTTTATGTAATGACAGGTGGCGGCCCATTGAATTCCACTAATGTTTTAGTTTATTATATTTATGAACAAGCCTTTTCTCAATTTGACTTTGGCTATGCGGCGGCGGCGGCAAGTATTTTATTAGCGATCGCTTTAATTTTAGTTTATATTCAACTAAAACTGTTTGAAGAAAACGAATCTATAAACAATTAGCAGATAGAATTGCCGATGCTGCAACGGTAGGAAGTCCAATTCCTTGGGTACTATCCCATCATACGGTTGGGGGGATCAACCACCGTTGCTGACTCCCCCAACCGAGTTAGGACTGGGAATAGCAAAAAAATGTACAGCTATATAAAAAATAGAGTAAAATATATTAGGCTCCTACCCATTAAAATTTTATTCTAAAATCGGGGACTGGAAAACGGAAAATCAAAAATAGAAATTTCTGTTTTTAGAATTGAGATGTGTTTGAGCGGATCATCAGGGATTTTGCATTTTTTTCTGAATAGTCTTTTCATTGGATGTAAACTTAACTAAATTCTGACTGTGATCAAAATATTAAAGATTTTGAAAATATCACAGAGGAGTTTCCCAGGAGTTAATGTTATTCCAGATGATCGGTTATCAGCGATAAGTTTACATTTTTTCCGCAGTACCCCCGTTATTAATAAAGCCCTAAACCCTAGTGCCGAATACCCTTAAGTCACTTCGTAAATTGCTGACTTTCTGTATTGGAGACGAAAATGCAAACCCCATCCCGCCTGAATCAAATTGCTCAAAGTTTAGAAACTGATCCGAATATTGCACGGATTAAGAAAGTTCTATTATGTGCTTATAGTGGGAAATGGGAGAATGATTCCCATGTCCTTGATAGCATCAATTTGAATAGTTTACTACAGAATATTTATCAAAAACATCCCCAATTTGAACCCCTGAAAATTATTCTGAATAATATTTTATCTCGCCTGAATAAAAAAAATGAATATAACCTGGTTGTGCTTACCATTGAAGACCATATTAGTCAACTGTATTTTCAGCCTGTTCATGCAGAAATCTCAGAAGTTAATCAACCTTCAATTACCGCCTCAGAAACAGTAAAAATTAGTCCTGAAGAATTAAATTCTCTATCTTCTGCCTATTTAAGTCAGGTTGTTCCTGCTAATCAGATTCGGAGTATATCGAATTTCTTTGATGTGCGGTTTAAAATCATGCAGCATACAAATCCTTTGCGGGCAAAACTGGTAATTTTTTCTAGTTTAGAACGAGAATTCAACTATAGAGATGAGGATTGGTCACAACTAAAAAACCAGAGCTTAGATGATTTACTCCACGAATTATTGCAAACCTTTCCTAACTTAGAAAAGCTGAAATCCCATCTTTATAAGATGGCGGAATACCTGGAAGATACGGATGAAAATATTCAGGTAGTAACGGTAATTTTAGATGCTCTTAGCCCTTATTATGAACCCAAAAACAAATCCTATTCTAATTCTAATGTCGGGTTAAATCATCCTCCTGTAAGTACAAAAGTTGCCAGTTCTTCAAATATTCCAGGTTTAAAAGCCGCCCAACCTTCAGTTTTACAGCAACATTTTTTAACTAATAATGCTGTCGATATTAACGAAAGTGAAACCCTGAATTTATTATCCCCTAATCCCCAAGAATTTGCCTTGGGTTTATCAAAAAATCAATACCTTACGATTATTAGCGAGAGTAATTTTTCAGATTTCACCTCAGCAACGGCATTTAGCAATATTGATATTCCCCCAACAGATTCAGGAGAAATGAATGATGATTTGAGAAAAAAACTAATCTTAGAGAAAGAAGTTGAGCAAATAATTGGGCATAGTATAGCAGATACTTTAGTGCCATTGACAACAATTTTGAAACATTTAGAATTATCCCTAAATGAACAATTGAAAAATCATCCTCCTGAAATTCAGTTAGAGATTAAATATAGCTCTTTAAGAAGGTTTATTCATGTCCTTCAAGCCAAAGTAGGAGATTTAGGAGCGGTGATTCATCAATCGGAAGTTGAAGAACGGCAACGATTATCTCAAAATAAGACGACGATAGTGGCTGGGGGTGAAGACCCAGAAAACCTAGAACCCCGCCTCAGTCAACCCCAATTGCTGGAACTGGCTAGACAGGGCCATGCAAAAGCGATCGCAACGGTGATTAGCCAATCCCTCAAACTCAAAACAATTAACATTCTCGCTAAGTCAAAAGATGCTTGTTTGCACATTATACTAGAGTCAGATCAAGTGCTAAATCAGGCCTCTATGAGTCAATTTGTCTATCAAAAATTACTGGATTTGAAAATTGAATCAATTCAGAAGGTTAAAGTTTACGCTCGAACTCCTAGTAGTAAGTCAATGACTTGGGTTCAAGAATTCACCTATACGGGAACTCATAAATAATCAATTATGGATGAGGAAACACTACTCGAACAGTATCGAGCCGGACAAAAGAATTTTAAAGGGATTAATTTAAGAAATGCTGAATTGAGTCGTGCGGACTTGATTGGTGCTAACTTAAGTGGTTCAGATTTGCAAGGGTCTAACTTTGTTTTAGCCTATTTGAATGGGACTAATTTTTCCCGCGCTAATCTCAGGGGTGTCAGATTTAATGGAGCAATTTTAAATAAAGCTAATTTAAGCAGTGCTAACCTAAATGATGCCGAATTTCATGGCACAAATTTACAAGGGGCAGATTTTCGTAAAGCTAATTTATCCCTAGCAAATTTATTAGATGCTAACCTAATTCAAGCGGATTTAAGAGGAGCAAATTTACAAGGGGCCGATCTCAGAGGAGCTTGTTTAAGGGGAGCAAATCTGCGCTATGAACCGAGAATTTATGAAAGTGTGAATTTGCGAGGTGCAGATTTAAGAGGAACAGATTTACAAGGGGTAAATTTAACCGGGGCTGATTTAACTAGGGCTAATTTAAGTGGAGCTAATTTAACAGAAACCGTCTTAAAAGGAGCAATTCTAACTCAAGCTAATTTCAGCCAAGCTAACTTACAATCAGCCTTTTTAACCGAAGCAAATCTTACAGAAGCTAACTTAATTGGAGCTAATTTGAAAAAGGTAAAATTAGAACGGGCTATCTTAATTGATGCTCAATTACCCGGGGTACAATTGTGCGATGCCATTCTCGCCGATGCTCAACTAAGTAATGCTAATTTAAGTAATACAGATTTGAGTCGAGCTAATTTAGTTCGCGCCGATTTAACCCGAACTAATATGAATGGAGCCAATCTCACCCAAGCGGATTTAACCGATGCTTCTGTGGCTAGAACTAACTTAAGAAATGCTAATTTAAGTTATACCTATTTAACTCGTGTAGAATTTAGTAGCGCTAATACCGCCGGAGCAATTTTGCATGGTGCAATTATGCCTAATGGTGAAATTCATGATTAATTCTTAATCCTTTTTTTGCCATCTTGTCTTCCTAACTCATAAATTCCTCCACTAATACAAGCAATAATTCCTACACTAATTGACCAACTTTTATCTAAACCAATCTCAATTCCCCAATTACATAAAAATCCCATAATTAAAAATGGAACAATACTAAACAAAGAAGCATAAAAAGCATTTTGAGATTCTCGACCTTGGCGGGTACGTTCATATTCTGCTTCCGAAATATATAACATTTTTTCTGCATAATTAAACCAACGATTTAATTGGTGAGTTACCCACTCACCCAGAGGAGAAAATCCCCAATACAACGCTAAAGACCAGAGGGTTGCCCCGGCAATCAATTTGGGGTCAAAATGGAATTGGAAGGGAAAAATATCGAACAACATGGGGATAAAGTTTAAGATATTACAGAAGTTTTTCTATTTTAATTGAAAAAATTGCTAAAATAGCATTAGAAGTCATAATCCGATGATATGAACATTATCCGTTTAATTGCCGCCGTTTTTCTGCCCCCCTTGGGCGTGTTTTTGACCGTTGGTTTTGGGGGAGCATTCTGGCTAAACATCCTACTGACCCTATTAGGATTTATCCCTGGGATTATTCACGCCGTTTGGGTGATTGCCAAAAGCGATCAAAATTAACCTGGGTCTGCTCAAACTCCTCCTATTTCTATCCTCATTCTAAAAATGGGAGGAAGTTCTATTAATTAGTAATCAGTTATCAGTAATCAGTCATCAATGTTATTCTGATCAAAACAATAAAACGCTGACAAACCAAGCTATAATGGAAACAATAACTCAAAAAATTCTGATTCAAAAAACAGAAGATTCCCGTCTTTCTTCTGAAACTTTACATAATATTCCCTTTGGTCGCATCTTCAGTGATCATATTTTTATTGCCACCTACAATAACGGGACTTGGCAAGATTTAAAAATCATCCCCTACGGCAATTTAACCATGACTCCAGCCATGGCAATTCTGCACTATGGTCAGGCAGTTTTTGAAGGGATGAAAGCCTATAAAAGTGCCACCAGAGAAACATTAATCTTTCGACCCGATGCTAATTTTAGAAGGATTAATCAATCGGCTCATCGACTATGTATGCCGCCAATTCCCGAAGCAATTTTCATGGCAGGATTAACAGAATTAATTCGTTTAGATTCCGGTTGGATTCCCGAATCAGAGGGGAGTTTATATATTCGTCCGTTGTATTTTGCCACCGATGAATTTATTGGTTTAAAACCCTCAACTCACTATACTTTTATTATTATGAGTTGTCCGGTAGGAGCCTATTATTCTGAACCAGTTAAATTAATCGTAACTGATAAATATATTAGAGCTTGTGAAGGAGGAACAGGTGCAGCCAAATGTGCCGGAAATTATGCAGCTAGTTTATTAGCAGATAAAGAAGCCAAAGTATTAGGCTATGATAGTGTAATTTGGCTTGATGGCATTCATAAAAAATATGTCGAAGAATGCGGGACGATGAATTTAGCTTTTGTGATTGATAATGTAGTAGTCACCCCGAAATTAACCGGAACCATATTAGAAGGAATTACCCGCGATAGTGTGTTAACCTTATTTCGAGATCAAGGTGTTAAAGTAGAAGAACGGTTAATTTCCATAGAAGAAGTAGCCGAATCTTACGATAAAGGGATTTTACAAGAAGCCTTTGGGATGGGAACTGCTGCAACTATAGCCCAGGTTTCTAAAATTGGATATCAAGGACGAGATTTAATTTTACCTCCAATTTCTGAACGCAAATATGGTCAATCTATTTTAGAACAATTGGAAGCAATTAAAACCGGAAAAACACCCGATCCCCATAATTGGGTTCATAAAATTTAACCCCCCGTAGGGTGCGTAAGCCCAGCGCACNNGCACCACCCAAACCCCGTATGTAGGGTGCGTAAGCTCCGCGCACGCACCACCCAAACTTTTATTAGTAGGTAAAACTTCCGTCTCTTAACGCTCAATTCCATGACCTCACGCTATCTCTTATACAAAGATTATGAATCCGGTTTAAATAATAACTTAATGGGGTTAGAAATAGCCGTAGGATTAGCCTATTTAACCCAAAGAAAATTAGTATTTTACGGTTCAGTGGGAGAAGAAAAAAATATCCTACCAGTGCGGGGCGGATATTTTTTATCGGTTCCCGAAAGTCGAAAACATATTATTAATATTGACAAATTACCCACTATTTTAGATTTAGTTGACCAACTTCCAATTCCAATTTTAACTTATTCTGAATTTTTAGCAGAAACCCAAGGAAAAAATCTCAGCCATTATCATAGTGATATTAGATTAGTTAATGCTATTTTTGTTCCTAATAATATTACCATTGACCCTAAAGTTTTATCAGATTTTGCCGAAAATCGCATCATTGTACAGGATGTGGAACAGGATATTTTACAATTTAGTGCCTGTAATTTAGCCTATTATTCCCGATTTTTTTATCCTCCTTCGCCTTCGGTGTATTCCCTCATGGAAGCGATTCAATTTAAACCAATTTATCGCCATTTAGCGAATAAAATTTCTCAAACCCTGGGACAATATAATGGGATTCATATTCGTCTAACCGACTATCGTAACTGGATTCCCCATCGAGAAGCAGATCATCCCTATTTTATCTTAAAAACTCTCAAAGAAATCTTTCCGCCTGAAGAACTTTTATTAATTTGTACGGATGAATCTGAAAATATGGATTTTTTTACTCCGATTTTAAACTATTATAAAAATAGCATTTTTCTGGATACTTTTATTATTTCAGAGTTTCTACAGGAGTTTAAAGACTTACCCTTTACCGATGAACAAACCCTAGGATTAATCTGTAATTTGGTCATGTGGAATTGTCAACAATTTGCGGGGAGTTTTCGCAGTACCTACACGGGAATTATTCATCGAAATTGGTTAAGAAACCAACTCAAACAACAATTTCATCCCACTGCATTAACCTTTAAATTTGTTGAAAGTGGTTTATCCCCTGGAGAGGTTCAATTTCATCAGGGTTTCTATCCTGAAATTAACTCCGGTTTGTTTAGTTGGAATCGAATTTATCTCCCTATTGTTAGTGAAATGAAATCCTGGTGTCGAGAATGGCCGGAATCCGTTTGTTTAATATTGTAGTGCGATCGCATTTTACCTTAATATTTTAAATAATCCTAATTTTTTGGGAACCGGAGAAAGGACAATAAACCCGCCCCCCACCAGAAACCGGGTTTCTGTAGATATCTTGATTTGTGGCAATTAACTTAATTA
>DMPJ01000295.1:6011-14897 GCA_003456035.1 Planktothrix sp. UBA8402 | reverse complement strand
GGTTTCTTTGGGTATTGCGATCGCATTCGGGGCGGGTTTAGCATTCGGGGCGGGTTTAGCCAGATTTTTGCTAATTAACAGAGATGGTCTCGAACCCGCCCCTACAATTGGGTGTTGCGATCGCCTTCAGAAACCGGGTTTCTCAAGATNNGATTTGTGGCAATTAACTTAATTAGAAACCCGGTTTCTTGGATGATTTATCCCACACCTAATATTTTTAGATGATGGGCTGCATTTTTTAACTGTTGGGTTTCTGACTTAGTTTGACTAATTCCAATAACTGTTTGTTGAGCGCCATTGTTAATAGAATTCATCGCTGTGATCACTTCTTCAATAGCGAGAACCTGCTGCTGTGAAGTTAAATAAATCTGTTGAGAACTTAAGGAAACTTGGTCAATAGCTGAGGTAACTTTACTAAAAATTGCTGTGGTTTCTTCAACCATTTTTAAATTTTTTTGCACAGTATGTTTACCATCTTCTGCCGCCACCACTGTCCCTTTAACTCCTTGTCTAATTTGCTCAATTAAGGTATTAATTCTTTGAGCAGATTCCCGGGTTTCGTCCGCCAGTTTCCGAATTTCTAGCGCTACCACATTAAACCCTAAACCATGTTCTCCGGCTCTTACTGCTTCAATGGAGGCATTCAGCGCTAACATATTAGTTTGATTAGCAATATCACCGACTAGATTACTAATACTATTAATTTGTTGGGCTTGTTCATTCAGTGTCATAATTTGACGGGCAATTTCGCTAACTTTGGCTTCTAAAGTTGTCATTCCTGACATAGTTTTAGAAACAGCGTTAGCCCCATCCTGGGATAAGGTCAAGACTTTTTTAGCAATTTGGGTAGAGGCTTCTGCTTGTTGGGCTGCTTGACGGGAAGTCCGGCCTAATTCATCCATTGTGGTTGTGGTTTGATTGACGGATGCTGCTTGTAAAGCTACAATTCTTTCCTGTTCTTCAACTGTTGCTGCTATTTCGGTGGAGGAATTAACAACGGTATTGACTAATCCTTTTAAACTCTTGCTAATGGGACGGGCGATCGCTATACTTAAAATAATCCCTAAACCAAGTGCTATTAAGGGCCCAAATATCATAGCTAAAACGCTAAAATTTTGGCTCCTTTCAATAGTTATATCTGCCTGAATTTTGGATGATTCTGCTATATTTTGATTCTCTTGAATCACTTTTGCTAAACTTTGAGATGTAGCATATAAAATGGGTTGATTAATCGAGCGATCTTGAATATTTAATTTTGATAAAAGCAGAGATGCTTGGCGGGCTGTTTCCATTTCCGGAGAATTTTGTTGACCTGTTTTCCATAATTTAATTTGGGTTTGATATGGGTATACAATGCCAATTTTTTGAAATTCAGCATAAAGATTCATAAAAATTTTCTGCTGTTTTTCCCATTGTTGCCATCTTAACTTAAATTGCTGCCATAGTTGATCTTCTCTATCTGTCCGAGGCAATATTTCATAGTCCGAAAAACCCGCTTTGATTAAATTAAAGTTTTCCTGGATTTGTGTAATGGTAATTTCCCTATTTTCACCTCCTATGCAATTATTTAAAAGACAGGATTGTTTAGAATCAATATTTCTCAATCCTTGATCAATCTTTGCTAAACTTAAAATTGAAGGTAATCTGACTACGCTAATTTCATTAAGTTCCTGGCTTAAATTTAATGTTCTTTGCCATCCTAAAAAGGCAACCAAAAATATAATTAATCCCATTAGAATAAAGGCATTAATCATTTTAAATTGTAACTCACCTTGTTTGAAAAAATTAATTATTTTTTTCATGATCAATTCTCCTTGAACTAGATTAATTTTTATTGCGAACAAAACTATCATCTAAAATTTGTTCTATATTGACTGATTTTGTCATCAATTTATTTTTTTGCAAAAACTGATAAATTTTTTCAGCCGCATAGGGTAAGGATGTCAAGGTTTCTGCTCTTTCAAAAGCGGTTAAATTTTCCGATAATCCTTTGATGGCAATTTGGGATTCATATTTTTTTAAGTCTTGAATTGTTAACCCAGATGTATAAGCAATAATTTGACGAGATCGGTCTGGATTTTTCTGCATAAATTCAACGGTATCAAACCAAGTATCAACTAGAGCTTGTACGACTTGAGGATTGGTTTCCATAAATTTACGAGTTACTACTAGATGATCGGAAATCGCTCCCGGGAAATCTTTAGAGGTTAATATAATTTGACTTCCAGGACGATTCATAGCTTCCTTAACAAAAGGAATATAGGTGATAATAGCATCTACTTCTTCCTCAACAAAAAGGGCGACATTAGTGATTAAATCCTGATTAACCGCTTTAATATCCGATAGCTTTAATCCATATTTTTCTAAAGCCAGCAGCAGCAGAAAATTGCCAACAGATCCCGATTCAAAAGCAACTTTTTTCCCTTTTAATTCCCGAATACTCTTAATTCCTGATGCAGCAATAATTTGATCACCTCCTGTAGACCAATCTGTTAGAGCCACAATCACTTGATCAACTTGTGAATCTGTCCCCAGTAAATAAATTGTATCATATAAAGTATGGCAATTTGCATCTAATTGACCCGATGCAAAGTTAGTGAATCCGGTGGTATAATCAGAAAATTGTAAGTCAACATTCAGATTATTTTTCTCAAAAATTCCTTGCTCGGAAGCGATTTGCCAAACGGCACATCCCGGCCAATTACTAAAACCCAGGCGCAGAGTAGAAACAGGGGCTTCTGTTTTTAACTCCGGCTGCAATACTTGACAGCTTACGATCAAAAATAAACTGATTAAAACTAGGTTAAAATAAATTAAACGTTGATGTCGCTTCATGCTTTATGATTGATGTTTATTAAGTAAAACAGATTAAAATTTTACTGATAACTATTATATCTGAATCAAGAATAATCCCCGGAAACTTAATGTTTTTATCATTAATAAGATCGTTAATCTTTCTAACCGACTCCTAATGTTGAGTTCCCCTGCTATGGAGTTCGGGCTAAATTTTGTGGATTTTTGCTCAAAAATACTACCAATGCGATCGCAGATGTGTTACAATTATTAATAGATTGGAACAATATTGACAATTTTCCAAAAATTCTGTTACCTAGACTCAACTTATGTCTCTCCCCATTCGCAACGTAGCAATTATTGCCCACGTCGATCACGGCAAAACGACCCTTGTGGACGCACTTCTCAGACAATCTGGCATTTTCCGTGAAGGGGAAGAGGTTCCAGATTGCGTTATGGACTCTAATGATATTGAACGGGAACGTGGGATCACGATTCTATCTAAAAATACCGCAGTTCGCTATAAAGAGACCATTATTAATATTATCGACACCCCTGGTCACGCCGACTTTGGGGGCGAAGTCGAACGGGTATTAGGAATGGTGGACGGTTGTATTTTAATCGTCGATGCCAACGAAGGGCCCATGCCTCAAACCCGCTTCGTGCTGAAAAAAGCCCTGGAAAAAGGACTGCGCCCCATTGTGGTGATTAATAAAATTGACCGTCATCGGGCTGAACCGCATACGGCCGTTGATAAAGTCTTAGATTTATTCTTAGAACTCGGTGCTGATGATGACCAATGCGAATTCCCCTATCTATTTGCATCCGGTTTAGGTGGCTTTGCCAAACGCACCCTAGAGGATGAAAGCCCCGATATGCAGCCGATGTTTGAGTATATCCTGGAATATGTTCCGCCCCCAGTGGGAGACCCGGAAAAATCCTTGCAAATGCAGGTCACAACCCTGGATTATTCTGAATATGTCGGGCGCATTGTGATTGGAAAAATCCATAATGGCGTAATTAAAGCCGGACAACTAGCCTCCTTAATTAAGGAAGATGGCAGTATTGTTAAAAGCAAAATCTCTAAATTAATGGGATTTGAAGGCTTAAAACGAATTGAACTGCAAGAAGCATCAGCCGGAAATATTGTGGCGGTGGCTGGGTTTGCCGATGCCAATATTGGGGAAACTATTACCTGTCCCAACGACCCCCAAGCCTTACCATTAATTAAAGTCGATGAACCGACCTTACAAATGACCTTCTCGGTGAATGACTCGCCCTTTGCAGGACAGGAAGGAAAGTTAGTCACATCGCGGCAAGTACGCGACCGCCTAATGCGAGAATTGGAAACCAACGTCGCCCTGCGGGTGGAAGAAACCGACTCCCCCGATAAGTTCTTGGTATCGGGACGGGGGGAACTGCACCTGGGGATTTTAATTGAAAATATGCGTCGGGAAGGTTACGAATTCCAGGTATCCCAACCCCAGGTAATTTACCGCGAAGTCAATAGCCAACCTTATGAACCCTTTGAATATCTAGTTTTAGATGTGCCTGAAGATGGCGTGGGTAGCTGTATTGAACGCTTGGGTCAACGGCGGGCAGAAATGCAGGATATGTTGGTTGGTGGTAATGGCCGAACTCAGTTAGATTTTGTTGTGCCTGCCCGGGGTTTAATTGGGTTCCGAGGGGAATTCATGCGGATGACTCGCGGGGAAGGGATTATGAACCATAGTTTCCTGGAATATCGCGCCCTATCTGGGGATATTGAAGCCCGTCGGAATGGGGTGTTAATTTCCTTTGAGGAAGGGGTAAGTACCTTCTATGCCATGAGAAACGCTGAAGACCGAGGGGTGTTTTTTATTACGCCCGGGACTAAGGTGTACAGAGGCATGATTGTGGGTGAAAATAACCGTCCCCAAGATTTGGAACTGAATATCTGCAAAACCAAACAATTGACCAACCATCGTGCGGCCACCGGGGATGAACTGGTGCAGTTACAAGCACCTGTGGAGATGAGTTTGGAACGGGCCTTGGAATATATTGGCCATGATGAATTGGTAGAAGTTACTCCTCTATCTATTCGTCTGCGTAAACTCAGCAAGAAGTTAGTTAAACGTTAACTTTTTCTTAACATATTGTTCCCTCGTAGAACCAGGGAATAGTGTTAGGGAACCGATCCTTCAAAGTCCCCCTTTTTAAGGGGGATTTAGGGGGATCTACTCTCGGCTATGTCTACCTCCTTATTCCTGAGAAGATTGGGCTTCAGCGCAACAACAGCGCAACAACGGGGTTATATACTTTTTTTTTTAAATATGTTATGATCCGGTTAACAAAATCTAATATTAATCGTTCATCTCCCCCGAATTATAAATAGGAGGGTGTCATTTATGTGTTTGGGGAAGACGGAAGTAGGGAATTTTCCCGAAGGAACGCCCAACACTGTTTTACCTGAAATCAAGGGTTTGTGGCGATGTTAGTACCTTCTTTGTTTTCTTTCGCAATTTCCGTTTTTGCCGCTTTGCTGAGTGTAAACACCAACGAAGAAATCGTTCAGGTTAGTGCTAAGGGAGTTGCGGCTATCAGTTTGGTGGTCAGTTTGGTTTTAGCACCTTGGTTGATGTTGCTAATTTTATCAGTCCCCGTTGTCGGTGCTAAATTGGTCAAAAGTGCTGGATAAATACCAAGAATCCCTGTTTGGTTTTAAGGGTGCAAGAATCCACAACCAACTCAATATTAATCTATTGTACCCCGCATTAGCACTCAGTAACCAACGCGGGGTTTTTATTTTTCTATTCCCTATTCCCTATTCGTAATTCGTAATTCGTAATTCGTAATTCGTAATTCGTAATTCCTTGTTCCCTTAAGAATTAGGCAGATTATATTGTTCGACAATTTGCTTGGCAAAATCAGGAACATGAGCATCTAATTTATCAGGATAATTTCGTTTAACATACAAATAATTCCGCGTAAAGTGAGAATCTATGGAAAAACGAGCATATTCTAACCCTCTGGGGCCGATTTTATCAATCACCACACCCATTAATTTTGCTGCCCACATCGGTAGGGTAACGGCTTTATCGTATGCGGGAATACTTTGCTGCACTGCTGGTTTCCGGTTCCCTTGGGTAATTACAGGTTGAGTATCAATTAAATCTCCAACTAAGTCTAACATTTCTTGTCCGGTTTGATTTCTAACTACAATCCATTGCCAGCCAAAAGTTGCTCCCATATATCCGACAACTAAATCCGCCAAAGAGTTAACATAGTCAAAACAACTCAAACAAGAGGGGGCAAAAATATCCTTTAATTCCTTAGTATTTAACCCAAAAAATGGCACGGTTTCAGTAGAGCCATCCTCATGTTTAAAGTGAACTCGAAAATCCTGCATAAATTCATAATAAACCACAGTATTTGGGGATTTGCTTGTGGTTTCTAAGAATTTTTGCAACCCAGCACGAGTAACATTATCAACGCAGGGAGTTCCTAAAACATAGAGTTTTTCTAATCCTAACTCTTTCTCAACTGCCCTCAATGCTTGGATTTGACAGCCAACCCCAATTACTAATAACCGCTTCATTTTCGACTGTTCGATTTGTTCTAATACCGATAAATTCGGGGATAAAGTCGGTTTATTAACCTTGGCTGCTAAAACTTCTTCCGGGGTTCTAGCAATAATTGGTTGAGGTTGAAAACGGTCTTCCTTGCTATTCTGAACACAAACTACTCCTTCCACTAACCCTCGGTTGAGCATTTCAATAGCAATGGTACTAACAATTCCCGTCCATTGGGCGCCCTCAATAGGTTCTTTTTTTCGAGCTTGCATCATATCTTGATGCACCCCAAAATAGACATCATCCCAATTATCTAAATTCCGTCGGCGTCCGTGAGCTTCTGTTTCTAATTCAGCAATTTGTTGATTTAGAAACGCACAGGCTTCTTTAACATAATGAACATAATAGGTGTCGCACAGACCGCACTCGCTACAGAGTTCTTTCGCCGGGCGACGACTGCCGGGTTTCATACCTTTGGCTTTGAGATGTTGGGCGGGTTTTTGTAGTGAAGTCATTGATAGTTGGGTTTTGTTATTTTCCAGATTGTTCTAGCCCATATTTTACCGCAGGACGAATCAATTTGAAACGTTGTAAAACAAACTCAAGATTTTCGCGTGTTAGACTCTCATGGGGGGAAGAAAAAGCTGGTTTAATAAACTCGGACATATCTTCTATCGTGACATAACCTAGTTGGAAAGCCAATATCATTACCCCCATCAAAACTGCTCTTAACTCTCCTAAAACTTGCTGTTTATCCAACTTATAATTATACTGATTGTGCTGATCATTAAACTCCCTTAATTGACAATGAAGCTGCTNNTAATCCGATAACTTTCAACAAAATCTATCCGAATATTTTGACCCTGTTCTAATTGACCAATTTGTTCTGGAAAGCGATCTTCCAATAACATACAAATATCAGGGTCAAAAAATACAGTAAACTGGATCTCACCAATTTCCACGACAACTCGATGATCCCACTCATAACAAAAACGCCGTAACCCTAATTCAAAATCAGATAATTCTCCTAATGGATCTTCTGGAGGTAAGGCGTAATTTTCTAAATTTCGATCAGCAATTTTAAAACTAAAATTAGTTATTTCTTTCATGCTAATTTACCTGGCTTTGACTTATTTTAATTTAGGCTGAACAACTGGATAAGCATATTTAATTGTTCCGTCAGCATTTCTCCCAATTTCAACATAATAAACGTTTTCAGTAATCCTGCTACCAGAATGATAAACTCTACCAATCGGACGATTAAACTTAATAATGTACAGCCCATAATATTTAGGGATTAACTTTTCCGCTATTACCCAATCTTGATCATTTAACCATTGTCCTTGATCCTGATTTTTACTCGCTGATCTTCCTTGTAAATTAATAGATTTGAGTTTAGAACCATGATGGCGGATAATATGATCGTAAGCTTTACTTGATTTAGGATTATCCCATTGAGGCTCTTGACCCTTCCCTCGCCAAATACAACCACTTCCTACCTCAACTGTTGAATCAATAATATCTGCTTCAATAATTTCGATAGTTTCTCCCTCACCCGATGCCACTCAATCCTCCTGTCTGATATTTTTAATAACGCTATTAATTATAATAGGTGTTTGACAAAGACTCATGCTCAAACCTAGACGATGAAATTTTTTCCCTCTTAAGGATTCTCAAGGGAACACTTCTCACGATATAATCGTCCGAGTCAACGGGGTCAGACGAAAAACCCAAGTCCACAGTCCCCAACTAACCATCACGATTGCATATAAGGATTGATCAATATGGCTACTTTTCAAGAAAAAACTGGCGCTCAAAATCCGTTAGATGCCGTAAGAACTGACTCCCGAGGCTCCGCTAAACCCAGTTTTGCTGATATTGACAAAGATGGGGACTTGGATGCTTTTGTTGGGACTGGAACGGCACTATCCAATACTGGCAGAATAATGGGGGGATTTTCACTCAGCAAACGGGTGCTGCTAACCCCTTCAATGGTATAGATGTGGGTAATAATGCGGCTCTGGGTTTTGCCGATATTGACAAAGATGGGGACTTAGATGCTTTTGTTGGGAGCAGATTCGGTACAATTCAATACTTTCAGAACACCAATGGCAGTTTCACTGAGCAAACAGGTGCTGCTAACCCCTTCAATGGTGTCAGTGTGGGAACTGAGTCCACCCCAAGTTTTGCTGATATTGACAAAGATGGAGACTTGGATGCTTTTGTTGGGACTGGTAGCGGCGCGATCGAATACTTTCAGAATACCAATGGCAGTTTCACTCGGCTAGTGGGTACGGCTAACCCTTTCAATGGAGTCTTTGTGGGTTTCAATAGTGTCCCCAGTTTTGCCGATCTTGACAGTGATGGGGACTTGGATGCTTTTATTGGAGTTGCGAATGGAGCTATCAAAAACTTTCAGAACACCAATGGCAGTTTCACTCAGATATTGAATCAAACCAACCCTTTCAAGTCTCTAAATTTGGGTTCCAATAGTTTCCCCAGTTTTATAGATATTAACAAAGATGGGGACTTGGATGCTTTT
>DMPJ01000295.1:1461-5990 GCA_003456035.1 Planktothrix sp. UBA8402 | reverse complement strand
ACTCCTGATTAACGATTTACTCCCTGCTAATAATAAGCAACAAGTTCCCGTTGCTAATGACTTAATTGTCGATTTTAACCAACCGATTCTTAAAAGCGCTGGCAATATTGTTATTAAGGACAATGCCGGGAATATTTTTGAAACCCTAGATATTAATTCACCTAAGATTACGATTCTTAATAACGAACTGGTTATTAACCCCACCAATAATTTAGCAGAACAAACACGATACAGNNAATAAGTAAAGCCACAGCATCACCCTTTGGGGGAATCAAGACTGGAACTTGGGCATTTATAACCGTTGATAATATTGCACCTACAATTATTACTAAAAGCCCTCCCGATGACAGCATCAACCAAATCGGGTTGACTGGCAGTTTAACGATTAAATTCAGCGAACCCGTTCTTAAAAACACGGGTAATATTGTTATCAAAAGAGTCTCGGATAATTCTGTTTTTGAAACGATGCCGGTGGGATCAGGCAATATCCAATGGACAGGTAATTTAAACGACACGCTTCGGATTAACCCCACAAACGATTTTGCATCGGAAACAGAATATTACGTTGAAATTGATAATACAGCTTTTAAAGATTGGAGCGGAAATGCCTTTGCCGGAATTAGTGGAAATACTGCCTGGAATTTCAAAACTATTGATCGTACTCCTCCAGTCCTGACCAGTTTATCACCAACGGATAATGCCACCGGAGTTGCCGTAGGAGATAATTTAATTGTCACCTTCAATGAACCCATTCAGAAAAACACGACGGGCGATATCACGATTAAAAATATCACGATTAAAAAAGTATCAGATGGTTCGATTTTTGAAACCCTAAATGTTAGTTCACCCAATCTGACTACCAATGGCAATCAACTCACCATTAACCCCACAGCCGATTTAGCTCCGGGCACAGAATATTATGTGGAAATTGCCCCCGCAACCATTGCCGATTTAGGCGCGGCAGGCGCATTAGCCGCAAATCCCTTTATTGGAATTAGTGGGAGTACGGCTTGGAATTTCACAACCGTCCCCGATGCGGTTAACCTGTCTATAAGCCCCACCACCGGAACAGAAGCCGGGACAACCAGTATTACCGTCACCGCCACCGCAGCCCTGCCCGTTGTTGGCGACCAAACCGTTGATTTAGCGTTAACTGGAAGTGCCACATCTGCGGATTTTGCGGGTACTATTCCTAATAAAATCACCATATCCGACGGCAGCATCACCGGACAAGTCACGCTCACCATTCTCGACGACAAACTTGATGAAATTAACGAAACAGGCACTCTCACCATTAGTAACCCCAGTGCGGGTATTGTCTTAGGGCCAACGACCACAGGCAATATCACTATTACCGACAATGACACGGCCGGATTTGAACTTCAAGCCATTACAGGCCATACCAGCGAAGCCGGAGGGACGGCCAGCTTTGGTATCCGCCTCAAAACGCAACCCACCGCCGATGTCACTTTCAGTTTCAGTAGCAGCAACATTGCCGAGGGTACTGTCCCCGCCACCCCCATCACCTTTACCCCCGCTAACTGGAATGTTTATCAAACTGTTACTGTGACTGGAGTAGACGATACACCTCCGGTCATCGATGGAGATCAAAGCTATAAAATTATTAGCAGCACCGTCACCAGCACCGACACCAACTACAGCAGTATCAAACCCGCCGACGTCGATGTCATCAACAGCGACAACGACAGCCCCAGAGTTACTATTACCCAAAGTGGAGGCAGTACGGCCGTTACCGAAGGGGGAGCGACTGATACTTATACAATACAATTAGATACCGCACCCGTAGGTGATGTCACCGTTACTGTTACCTCTGATAACCAATCCGAAATCAGCACCGATGGTACTACCTTTGGCAACAGCCAAACCGTCACCTTCACCCCCGCCAATGGCACGGCTGCTAAAACCATCACCGTCAAAGCCGTAGATGATACCGTTGCCGAACATAACCATACCAGCAGTATTACCCACGCGATTACTGCCAGTGCCACTAACAACTATCCCACCACCCTGCCCATTGGCCCGGTGAACGCCCAAATTACCGATAACGATATTACCTACAACGTAGTCGGTAGCACTACCACTATTAAGGAAGGGAATACGGGCAACCAAGTTATTAGTTTTACCATCACTCGCGGCGGTGAAACCCAACAAGCGAGTAGCATTGATTTCAGTTTTGGGGGAACGGCCAGCAATGGCACAGACTACAATAACCCCAACGTCACGGGTACGGGAGTGAGTGCTACAAACAGCACCATCAACTTTGCAGCCAACGCCACCACCGCCACCATTGCCGTCGAAATCCTGGGAGATGCCCAAGTCGAACCGGACGAAACCCTCACCCTCACCCTCAGTAACGCAGGGACAGCTACCATTACAGGTTTGCCCCTGAATGTCACCCTGACCAACGACGATACCGCCGGAATTATCCTCAAACCCAAAACTGGATTAACTACCACCGAAGCCTCTGGTCGGGACATCTTCAATGTCCGGTTAAGCAGCCAACCCAGTGCCGACGTCACCATTGGGTTAACCAGCGATAACACCGCCGAAGGCACATTATCAGCCAACAGCGTTACTTTCACCCCTAGTAATTGGAATACTGCTCAAGCTGTTACTGTTACTGGAGTCGATGATAATATTATTGATGGTAATAAAAACTATAAAATTGTCACCGCCGCATCCACCAGTACCGACACTAACTATAACGCTATTGATACCAATGATATTGGTGTTACTAACCTCGATAACGATGTCGCCGGGTTCACGATTTCGGCTATTAGTGGCAATACCACAGAAGTTGGAGGGACGAGTACCTTTACTATCCAACTCAAAACCCAACCCACCGCCGACGTCACCCTTCCTTTAAGTAGCGATAACACCGCCGAAGGTACAGTTTTACCCGCTTCTGTTACTTTTAATTCAACTAACTGGAATCAACCCCAAACCGTCACTGTTACCGGAGTTGATGATAGTATTGCCGACGGTAATCAAAACTATAATATTGTTACTGGAGTCGCCACCAGTACCGATACCAACTATAACGGCGTTGACCCCAACGATATTGGGATTGATAATATTGATAACGACGTGGCTGGGGTCACGATTTCAGCTATTAGTGGTAAAACCACAGAAGCCGCAGGTACAGCCACCTTTACCGTCCAACTCAAGAGTCAACCCACGGCTGATGTTAGCTTTAATTTAAGTAGTGATAATCCCGGAGAAGGGTCTATTTCTGCTAACAGCCTCACCTTTAATGCAACTAACTGGAATGTCCCCCAAACCGTAACCGTCACCGGAATTGATGATATTTTCTTTGATGGCGATAAACCCTATAATATTGTCACCACAGCCATCAGCAGTCAAGATCCCAGTTATAACGGGATTAATCCTAACGATATCGCCGTCACCAATACCGACAACGACAGTCCGGGGTTCATCGTAGTACCCGTTGTTAGCAATACCACAGAAGCGGGAGGTACCGGAGGATTTGTCATTTATCTCAACGGTCAACCCACGGGCAATGTCACCCTTCCCCTCAGTAGTGATAACACCAATGAAGGCACTGTCACCCCGGCCGCCCTTACTTTTAATGCCGCCAACTGGGATATCCCCCAAATCGTTACGGTTCTGCCAGTCGATGATCCGATTGTGGACGGGGATAAAGCTTATAATATTGTTACCGGAGCCTCTACCAGTACCGATACCCGCTTTAACGGTATTAACCCCAACGATGTCCCCTTCACCAACATCGACAACGACACCCCAGCGTTTATCATCTCCCCCATTAGTGGCAATACCACAGAAGCCGGAGGTAAAGCCACCTTTACCATTAAACTTAACGGTAAACCCAGCGCCGATGTCATCCTCCCCCTCAGTAGTGATAACACCGGAGAAGGCACTGTTGCTCCCGCTTCCGTTACCTTTAATTCCACAAACTGGAATACCCCCCAAACCGTTACTGTCACCGGAGTCGATGACCCGAATGTAGATGGTAATCAGACCTATAATATTGTCACCGGAGCTTCCAGTAGTAGCGATGCCAAATACAAAGGCATTAACCCCAACGATATCACTGTCACCAACACCGACAACGATGTCCTCCCCGTCGATACCACCCCACCCAGCGTTATCAGTTTAACCCCAACCGATGATGCCACAGCCGTAGCCGTAGGGGATAACTTAATCATTAAATTCAGTGAAGCCATAAAAATCGGCAGTGGTAATATCGTCATCAAGAAACTATCCGATAACTCCATCGTCGAAACCCTGAATGTAAATTCCCCCAAAGTCAGCATTGGGACAAACAAAAAGGATAAAGTCGCAAGTCTACTCATCCTTAACCCCACAGCCGACTTAGCCTTAAGTACAGACTATTATGTAGAAATTGCCCCCACTGCCATTCAAGACAAGGCCGGAAATCCCTATACTGGGATCAGTGGCAATACAACCTGGAACTTCAAAACCGTCGATATTCCACCGACCAAACCCGCAGTCAACCTTTTCCTATC
>DMPJ01000295.1:0-1403 GCA_003456035.1 Planktothrix sp. UBA8402 | reverse complement strand
CCAGATTTCATCGCCCCCGTCCCCAACAAAATCACCATTCCCAACGGTAGCAGCAGTGGACAAGTCACCTTCACCATTGTTCATGACCACATTGACGAAATCGACGAAACCGCGACTCTCACCATTAGTAAACCCAGCGCTGGAATTGTATTAGGGCCAGACATTACAGACAGTTTCACCATCATCGACAACGACACCGCCGGATTTCAAGTTCAACCCATCAGTGGCCATACCAGCGAAGCCGGAGGTCAAGCCAACTTTGGCATCCGCCTATTCAGTCAACCTACCGCCGACGTCAGCCTCAGTTTCAGTAGTAGCAACACCGCCGAAGGGACAGTTGCCCCCACCACCGTCACCTTTACCCCCGCTAACTGGAATAGTTATCAAACTATCACCGCCACCGGGGTAGACGATTTAGCAGCCGACGGAGATATTACCTACGAAATTGTTAGTAGCCCCGCCACCAGTACCGATAGCACCTACAACAACTACAAACTCGCCGATATTGATGTCATCAACACCGATAACGACACCCCTGGAGTCACCCTTACCCAATCAGGAGGTAGCACCAACATTGAAGAAGGAGGAAAAAATGATACTTATACAATACAATTAAATACGCAACCTTTAGGAGATGTCGAAGTTACCGTCACCGCCGATGCCCAATCCCAAATCAGCTTAGATGGAGTCAACTTTGCCAACCAGCAAATAGTTAACTTCACTCCCACCAACGGCATCACCCCCCAAACCATCACCGTCAAAGCCATTGATGATGCTGTCGCCGAACATAACCACAGCAGCAGTATTACCACTGCCATCACCAAGAGTAACGCCCCCAACTACCCCACCACCCGAACCATTGGCCCGGTGAAAGCCCAAATCACCGATAACGATATCAGCTACAACCTGATCGGGAGTACCACCACTATCACAGAAGGGAATACAGGTAGCCAAGTGGTCAGTTTTACCATCACCCGTGACGGTGAGACTCAGCAAGCCAGCAGTATTGATTTCAGTTTCGGGGGAACAGCCAGCGTCGGTACAGACTACAATAACGTCAACGTTACGGGTACTGGAGTCAGTGCTACGGGTAGTACGATTAATTTTGCTGCCAATGCCACCACAGCGACAATTGCGGTCGAAATCCTGGGTGATACTGTTGTTGAACCGAACGAAACCTTAGAACTCAATCTCAGTAAAGCCACCGCCACCGGGACAGACTCGATTACCGGTTCTCCCCTCAGTGTCACAGTTCAAAATGATGACAGAGAAATTACACCCACACCTACACCCACACCCACCCCGACACCTACACCCACACCTACACCCACCCCGACACCCACACCCACACCCACACCCACACCCACACCCACACCCACACCCGTTCCCGTTCCCGATAACGA
>DMPJ01000112.1:5236-5675 GCA_003456035.1 Planktothrix sp. UBA8402 | reverse complement strand
TCAAAATTGCCTTTAAATCCCAGAGGAGTCCCATCTAGGGTATAAATTAAAATGTTGACTGCCCCCGTTTTAATCTGCGAAAATGGCAAAACGGTTGATTGTCCACTGGCTAAAATTTTAGACGAATTTTGGCTTAAACCATACTGAATCGGTTTTCCCGCTTCATTGATGAGTCGAATTGTAACCTTTTGATCGGTTTTTACCCGAAATCCGGTATAAACCTGGGCTGAACTGGGACTAGGGGAGAAGATAACTGGAGTAGCAAACAAAAATGTTCCTACTAAAGCAACCGTCGTTAGAAGTTTGAGTTTCATAGATTTTATGGAATTAAATCAGAATGAGTTTGGTAATTATTCTAATCTATATTTTTGAGATCACAAACCGATAATTTTTCCGGCTTGTCTGCGATGAAAATTTTAGATTTTCTCAACATTTGATC
>DMPJ01000112.1:3405-5184 GCA_003456035.1 Planktothrix sp. UBA8402 | reverse complement strand
CGGGCGACCTGCGTAAGTCCTAATACAGCAAAAATCCCCTAAATTCCATGACTTTTTCCAATCACCCAATGACGACGGAAAAAACGGGATAGGGCTGATTCTTCTAGTTGTAAAACAATCGGACGACCATGGGGACAGGTACGAGGATTGCGGGTTTTAATCCATTGATCTAATATAGTTTGCATTTGGGTTAAACTCAGGGGTGTGCCATTTTTGATCGCACTCCGACAGGCGGTGGCGACTTGGGCGGCTTGTAAATCTCCTCCTAAACTTAATTCTAATAAGGCTTCTGGACAATCACTGCGTTTGATTAATAATTCCGGTGCGTTTCTGACTACCCAAACCCCGTCTCCAAAGGGATCAACTTCTAATCCTAAACGGTGCATTTGTTCTAATTGCGCTGTTGATAAGGATTGTAAAATAATGCCGGGTTCGAGGGGAATTAATCGCCATTGATCACAGATTTGTTCATATAAAATCCGTTCGTGGGCAATATGTTGTTCAATTAACCATAATCCGCTAGAATGTTCGGCAATAATATAGGTATTTAGAACTTGGGCGATCGCTTTTATTTCTAATATTCCTAATTCAGTTTGAGATGTTTGAGCATCTAACTGAGTTTCCGAATTAATCTTATAGCTACCCTTGTCTTCCGATACTTTTAATAACTTCTCAATTCGATTTTGAGGAGGAGAAATGCGCTCAAAATTCAATCTTAAAGCCTGTTCAATTCCTTGACTAATCAGTTCTTGCCATTGGTTTAAATTCTGGAGATAAACTTCACTTTTATCAGGGTTTCTATTCCAGTCTATTTGTTCGGGGAACAGGTGTAAATGCACAAAACAAATGGGATAGCGATCGCGGGGACAGGTTCGGGCTAGGGCGGTTAATAGGGTTTGTTCTAATTCCGGCGATCGCACCATTCGGCCATTAATAGCAACCTTCACCCAATCGGGTCGGCGACGTGAAGCGCGATCGGGTAATCCTAATATTAATTCAATATCTTTTAAGTTAATATTATCATAATCTGGCGGAATTTTCAAATAAAATAAATCACTTAATTGAATGTTTTTAATAATCTGAGGTAATATCTGTTGAGCATTCACCCCCGGACTAATTTGAAACCAAGGATTATTACCTTGACGGAGTTGCCAAGTCACCTGGGGATGACATAAAGCAATTTGCTGAATTATTAACTGAATACCGCGCAATTGTTGAGCCGAAGCAGGTAAAGATTGACGTCGATTTTGCCAATTTTCAAACAAATTAGAAACCGTAATAACTGTTCCCTGGGCGACAGCAATAGTTTCGGTTTTAACAACTTCTCCTTGATGATTATAACTAACACGGCAACCGGAATTAGCAAGAGAAGGAGAATTAGGACGGCTAATAATTTCTAAATCCGATAATTGGGCTAAACTGTGTAAGGCTTCCCCCCGAAATCCTAAACTATTAATTTGAAATAAATCCGTAATTGTGTTAATTTTGCTGGTACTATGGGCGGTGGCGGCTTGTTTTAAATTAGTTAAATCCATTCCCCAGCCATTATCCACCACTTGCACCCGCCAAGACTCCGGCCAGACTGAAATTATAATCCGATTTGCCTCGGCATCTAAGGCATTTTCAACTAATTCTTTAACCACCGCCACTAAGGAGTCAATTACTTCACTGGCTGCAATTAAATTAACGACATCTTCGGGGAGAGGACGAATAGAATTCAAGGGTAAACAGGTTGAATTTAACATTTTATAGGAATAGGGAATAGGCAATAGGCAATAG
>DMPJ01000112.1:173-3350 GCA_003456035.1 Planktothrix sp. UBA8402 | reverse complement strand
GGTAATAGGGTTAAAGTTTAATTCTAGTTTAATTTGACTTCTTCGGCAACTTCCGCGTGCATTTCTTGTAGTTGAGTTTGAGGTAGTTTAATATAAAAAGTAGTTCCTTCATGGGGAATAGATTTAAACCGAATTTGACCGCCATGAGCATCAATAATAGATTTAGCAATCGCAGTTCCTAACCCGGTACCACTGCGTTTTCCATAGGTAACAAAGGCATCAAATAAATGTTCTCGAATCCTATCAGGAATTCCAGGGCCATTATCTGTAATGGCAATTTCCGTCCATTCTCCTATCAATGTAGCTGTGATTAAAATAGTTCCTCCTGGTTTTTCAAAGGCTTCTACCGCATTTCCAACTAAATTTTGAAAGACTCGAATCAGTTTATTTTCATCGACATAAATTCGACAATTTTCATCGGCTTGCACAGAAAATTTAATTTGGGTAGATTGAAAATAAACCCGATTTAATTTTTCAAACCGTTGCAGCATTTTTGCCACAGAAATTGATTTTCTGTATAGTAGCGTACTGCCTTTAGTAAATTCCAATACTTCCTCTGCCATGCCTAACATTCGTTGAATTTGCATAGAAATCAAATCACACCATTCTTGAGTTTCTTCATCGGGGTGCATTTCCTTGAGCATGGAACTAGATAACTGAATTCCGGTAAAAGGACTTCTAAAATCATGCAAAATTGTATTAACCATTTCCCCGACTAATTCCATTTTTTCTTTATGGACTAATTGATGGACATATTGATTAGTAGTAACGCGCAAATGACTAATAATATAAGTGAATAAATTCAGAATCACTTTTCCCTTAGCATTGCTTAAAATTTGCATCAAATCTGGTTGAGAAATTTTCGCTAATTTCACCTTTCCGGCTGTTATGGCTCTGGCACTGCGAGGCTGTCCATCTAATACTCCAAATTCTCCAAAAAAGTCATTAGCGTGAGCGACGGCAATGGTTTGATGTTGATTTAATGGGGCTTGTTTTTGAAACTCCACCCGACCTTCTAACACTAAATATAAAAAATTAGGAGCTTCTCCCTCTTCAAAAATAATATGTTGGTCTGCAAACTGTTCAACTATGGCTAGTTCACATAGTTGTTGAGCTTCGGGAAGTTCAAAATAGCTAATAAATCTATGAGAGGCTATATCCATTTTCTATACCTGGTTGTCATCAAAAANNATATTAAGTAGGGGAATTAATCAGTTTGAGGGCTGAAAAAAGGGGGATTTCCCAGGGGCAAATTGCTTTTGGGGACTAGAAAAATAGGACTCAATATTATATAAATTATAGCGTGGATGCTCCCAGTATTTGAGCCAAAGATGTTTGTAATACCGGGGGTAAACGACGCATAATTTTTCCAGTTTGTCCGTCGATAGGAACTAAGGTAACTTGAGCGCTGAGATAATGGGATTGGCCATCTAGGGATTCAATCCGGTATTCCCAGGGAATTCGCACTCCTTTAGTCGGTAGAATTCGACTTTTAACCACAATCTGCATCCCCATTTTCACAGGTTTATGGTAGCGAATATTCAACTCGATAACGGGTAATTCGCAGCCCATTTCTACTAAGGTATGANNTCTAATCCGGCCCAACGTAACCGTTCTACCCGGGCTTCTTCCATCCAAGTCAGATAGGTTCCATGCCAAACAATACCACCATAGTCGGTGTGATGGGGAGAAACCCGCACAACATAGTCAAACCAAGGGGTTGACCAGGGGACGTCCGTTGAGGACGGGGACAGGGGGACAGGATTTGTTTCAAACACTTTACAAATATATTTAGAACGCAACATTTCTACAAATTATCTGTCAACCCGGAGGATTATTCTAGGTATGGAGATGTTTAATCCGTCTTGGACACCATCTGACCACTGATAAATCACCTATTTTAATCACAAAAAATCCATGATAAAAAAAATTCTAGTTGCGGTTGCAGGTCGGGGATTATGCGAAGAAATGCTGAATATGCTCTTGGATATCCCCTCTTTTCAACAAGCATCGGTCACGCTTCTACACGTTGTTTCCCCTGAAATTAGCTCGGATACGATGTCGGAAAAGTTAACCCAAGCTGGAAAAATTCTGGCCGAAGCTGTTACCTCGATTAAACTCGACCCCAAGCAAATTAATCCTCTACTTAAACAAGGTGATCCTAAAGATATCGTTTGTCAAGTGGCCGATGAGGAAAATGTGGATTTAATTATTATGGGTTCCCGGGGTCTAGGACGTCTACAAGCGATTTTGGAAAACTCCGTCAGTCAGTATGTGTTTCAACTCACCACTCGTCCCATGCTATTAGTCAAGGACGATACCTATGTCAAAAAACTGCGTAAAATTATGGTGGCGGTGGATAATTCCGAACCCTCCAAACAGTGTTTACAATTGGCAATTTCCTTTGCTAAAGATTTACCTAGTTCTCAACTGATTTTAGTCCACATTAATAAAGATATATCAGGGAAATCGAGCGAAGATTTCAGTAATAATGCCGAAAAAGATCCTGTTTTAGCCCCGGCAATTGAAGAAGTAAAACGCATGGGAATCGGCTATCGTTGTGTTAGTGGGATTGGTAAACCAGGCCCAGAATTGTGTAGCGTTGCTGAAGAAGTGGGGGCTGATTTATTAATGTTAGGTTCCCCAGACCGTCGCCCCAACATGGCTAAGAGCTTTATTGACTTAGACCGATTGTTGGGAAGTTCCCTCTCAGATTATGTACGAGTTTATGCTAGTTGTCCTGTTTTGTTAACACGGACAACGGCAAAATAATCTACTCTTAATTAACAAACATAATAAAAAGCGCCACAGTAACAGTCTGATGGCGCCTTTTTTTAATTAAAATTCAATCAAAATTCAGGACAAACTGGTATTAACCTTGTTTACCATCCCGACTTTGGGTTTGAATATACAGAATCAACAGAAAAACCGCCGGAACTGACACAAACAAAATGCTGGCAACAAATCCTAAATCATTAACTTGCATAATTGCCCTACCTTAACTTAAATGGGAAATTCAAATACCTCTAGGATATCATTAATTGACGTTTTTGAATAGATTGATTTTATAGTGGGGAACAGGGAATAGGTAATGGGTAATGGGTAATGGGTAATGGGTAATGGGTAATTACGAATTACGAATTACGAATTACGAATGGGTTTTGGGTTTTGGGTTTT
>DMPJ01000112.1:0-138 GCA_003456035.1 Planktothrix sp. UBA8402 | reverse complement strand
CGAGTGAGGACACTCGCACTGCTTCTCCTGCTCCAGTTTAAATACTTAGCAGCTTACCAAATCGAAGTTAAATCCAATACAAAACCTGGCAAAATATCCTCGCCTGAAATTTGATTAGGGTGTGCCAAGATTTCCACC
>DMPJ01000167.1 GCA_003456035.1 Planktothrix sp. UBA8402 | reverse complement strand
ATTTCAATCTGTCGGAATCTTCAACATTACCCCGGAATTTGAAATTGATTTGAGGTTTAAGGTTGCAAAATCGAAAATTGTGTTATAGTGGTAAATGACCTGGACTTATGCGATTGGAACGCCCAAATCTTGTCAGAACCGGAAGGTGGCAGCAATACGGGATGCTTCTAATAGGCGTAAACTCCGGGTCACTTTTTTGAGACGATATCGGAATTGAAAACGGATTAGAGATAATTGTTTTAATCAACTGGAGTCCTTATGGCGGGTTTCGGAGAACTTTTCCAAAAAGCGGTTTATTTGGGGTTCGGTTTAGCCTCCTATGCTGGAGAAAAAGCGGGTAAAAACCTAGCGGAATTACGCACAGAAGCCCAAAAACTAGCCGATGAGCTAGTCAAACGGGGAGAAATGACCACGGAAGAAGCTCGTCGTTTTGTAGAAAATACGATTCAGCAAGTTCAACAACCGACGAATGAGCCCTCGTCCCCACCCCAAAAGTCAGAACCCCGTCGGATTGAAATTTCAGATGATGATGACTCTGATCCCGGGGATGGTGGAGTTGATCAGTTAAAAGACAAGGTGCGGGATTTACAAGAGGAATTGCGTAGCCTTCAAAAAGATTAAGAGATTTACCCTGGAAAAAAAATTCCAGGTTAATTGTTAATTCAGTCGCGCTATACTAGAATTCTGGTATAGCTATTTTTTGCTATATTTTATAGAAATTATTCAAAAAACTGGTTATCAGTGTCATGGAAGATTGGTCAAGAAGTATTTTAGAAGCAATAGAAACAGCCGTTTCCGACATGGAAAAGTTTTTGAAAGATGTGACTGAAGAATTGAACGGAATGTTTGACGAACTCACCAAGATATCGGAAGAAATTACCGATGAGGTACAAAATAAAATTCTTCCCGATCTTGATGAATATATCAATGATATCTTTGAACCGATTATTGATATTTATTTGGATTTGGATTTAGATCTCGATGTCGAGGACGAACATTTTGATCCCTTTGTCACTTATGTTCAACCCACAGAAACCGAACACCCCGCTTGTCGAGGATGTCAACATTATCACGGACAAGTTTATGGGGGTAATTTATTAGTTTGTGGAATGCACCCGATGGGCACTGAAACTGAAACTTGTCCTGACTGGGAAGGGTAATTACGAATTACGAATTACGAATTACGAATTACAAATGGGTTTTGGGGATTGATTTTTTCGGTGTTCTAATAATTGAGTTTCTGATTTTTGGTTGTTAGTTAAGAAATTAACAGTTAACTACTAACTCTTACACTGATAACTGATACGGGTGGGTTCTGTTAGATCTTTGTTAATCACCTAAATCTCGATGAACCCGCCCCTACAAATGATAACTGTATTATGGTTAATCGCTTATCTTTTCCTCAAATTCCCCTATCTTTGCATCTACGAGAGTATCAACAGCAAGCGGTGAATAACTGGTTTGCTAATCAAGGACGGGGAACATTAAAAATGGCAACCGGAAGCGGTAAAACTATTACGGCTTTAGCTATTGTCACTCAATTATATGATCAAATTGGATTACAAGCAGTTATCATTATTTGTCCCTATTGCCATTTAGTAACTCAATGGGCAAAGGAGGCTGAAAAATTTGGATTACAACCGATTTTAGCCTTTGAAAGTGTGTACCATTGGCAAAAACAATTATCGGCAGAACTCTATAAATTAAGAGCCGGAACTCAACACTTTTTAACGGTTATTACCACTAATTCTACCTTAATTTCTGAAGGTTTGCAATCTCAAATCCGTTATTTTCCAGAAAAAACTCTAATCATTGGGGATGAAGCCCATAACTTAGGAAGTCCCAAATTAGAAGAAAGTTTACCTAGAAATATTGGCTTAAGATTAGCCCTTTCTGCTACTCCTGAACGACATTTTGATCAAAGTGGCAGCGATGCGATTTTAGATTATTTTGGGCCTGTTTTACAGCCGGAATTAACCCTAGCTGAAGCCATTCGTCAAGGGGCGTTAGTGCGGTATTTATATTATCCGATTTTAGTAGAATTAACTGAAGCTGAAAGTCGAGCTTATCATCGGTTAACTATTCGCATCGGTTGGGCTTTAATAGATGACAAAGACTGGGAAAAAAATGAAAATATCACCGCTTTATTAATGCAAAGATCCCGGTTAATTGCCTCAGCAAGCAATAAGTTAGATGCGTTGAGGGAGTTAATGAAAACTCGGTTAGATACAAGTCATACTTTATTTTATTGTGGGGATGGAAGTGTAGAAACCTTAGAGGATTATTCCCCCCGACAATTAGAAGCAACTGTTGAATTATTGGGGTCAGAATTGGGTTATCGGGTGAATACTTATACCGCCGAAACACCTTTAATAGAGCGAGAAAAATTACGCCAACAATTTGAACAGGGAGAATTACAAGGGTTAGTTGCTATTCGTTGTTTAGATGAAGGAGTTGATATTCCAGCGATTAAAAATGCGGTAATATTAGCAAGTAGTTGTAATCCTCGACAATTTATTCAGCGACGGGGAAGAATATTAAGACCCCATCCAGGGAAAGAAAGGGCAACGTTATTTGATATGATTGTTTTACCGCCGGATTTAGATAGAAATACCTTAGAAGTTGAACGGAATTTATTAAGAAAAGAGTTAAAAAGGTTTTTAGAATTTGCAAATTTAGCTGATAATGCCGGGGAAGCGAGATTAAAATTACTTCAGTTACAAAAACGATATGGGTTATTAGATTTATGATCTTATTTAGGGTTGATGCTATTGGGTACTGGGATATTGAGAAGGGTCAGGTCTAATTTAACCATAAACACACAAAGACACAAAGAAGTTGTAAACACGCTCCCTGCTGATTGCTATATTTCCAAAATTGACAAAATCTTGTAATATTGAGTGTAGTGGCGAGCGCCATCCTACGGGGATAATTAAAATGTTTAAATATTCTGAAAGTCTGATTACCACTATTGCTAATGTTTTCTCCGAGAAAAAGTCTAGTTATGGGGATAATATTAATCCTAAAGAAGCTCAAGACCCGATTACAAATGCTTCCCCGGAAGTGCGAGAAATTATTGAACGGGTATTACAAGCAGAGCGAGATAAACTATATATGAAAAATCCGCGTAATATTAATGATGATATTCTCAAAATTATTAAGGATGTGGTGAAATGAGATTAATTTCGATTCAACTCTGCAACTTTAGACAATTCTATGGGAAAACCCCAGAAATTAATTTAGCTTCTGGACAACGGAATACAACGGTTATTCATGGTAATAATGGAGCCGGAAAAACTACTTTAATGAATGCGTTTACTTGGGTTTTATATGAAAAGTTTAGTGCGGCATTTTCTATTTCTGAACATTTAGTTAATAAACGAGCATTAAATGAAGCTGAACCCGGAAAAGGAGTTGGATGTTGGATAGAATTAATCTTTGAACATGATCATAAACGATATTTAGTCAAACGCATTTGTCGAGCTTATAAAAATGGTAGTGATATCGAACAAACTCCCAGTCAATTATATATGCAAGTGGCTGGAGATGATGGTCGCTGGGGAATGCCTCCTCACCCACCGGAGGAAATTATTAATCGAATTTTACCCTTAAGTTTACATCAATATTTCTTTTTTGATGGCGAAAGAATTGAGCAAATTGTCAGAGATGAACGCAAATTAGAAATTGCTGACGCGACGAAAGAATTATTGGGTGTGGAAGTTTTAAATCGAGCGATTAAACATTTGGGAGAGGCTAAAAAATCCCTGGAAACGGATTTAGCAATTATTGGAAATCCTGAAACTAAAAAATATTTACAAGATAAGAAAAAAGCGGAACAGGAAATTGATAAATTATCCCAAAGACAGACGGAAATTAATCAAGAATTAGATAATTNNTCTAAAACAGGTAAAACTCACCCTAAGCGAGAGATTAATGGAGTTAAGTGGGGCGGCTGAATTACAAAAGTTGCGGGATGAATTAGAACGCAAAAAACAATCATTACGGGAACAACTGCATCAAGCTCATATTGCCATTAATCGGGCTATTTCTACAAAAGCCTATACGGTTTTAATCCCGGAATTAACGGCTGAATTTAGAAGTTTATTTTCGGGTTTACGAGAACGAGGAGAGTTAAATACGGGAATTACAAAACAGTTTGTACAAAATTTATTAGAGCAAAAACAATGTATTTGTGGGGCGGAATTAGTCCCTGGAAAGATTGAATACGAACAGGTTCAAAACTTATTAAATCGAGCCGGGACTGCGGATATTGATGAAACGGCGATTCGTTTGAGTACCCAAGTCGATGAATTAGATAAACAAGGGATTCAATTTTGGGAAGAAATTAATCGTCAACAACTGAATATTCAAACTTGTAGGGAGGAATTACAAAGGGTTGAAAATGAACTCGATAGTATTACTAATAAACTGAGAAAGTTTCCTGATGAGGATATTCAGGAGTTACAAAAACGTTTAGATGAAATTGAACTTAAAATTAGTGAACTGAATCGAGAAACAGGTTCAAATCAGCAACAAATCGAAACTTTTAAAGTGACAGTTGAGAGTTTATCTCGACAAATTGATAAACAGCAAATGAATGAAATGAAGCAACTGTTAGTCCAAAGAAGAATTGCCGCCACTCACGATGCAATTCTGCGTTTAACGGAAGTTAAAGACCGTTTAGACCAACAGTTTCGCTGTCAGTTAGAAAAGCGGGTTCAAAATTTATTTAGTCAAATTTCCTTTACGCCTTATTTACCTAAATTAACCGAAAAATATGAATTAAAATTAGTAGAAACTACCGCCGGAGATGAAGCGGAAGTTGCGGCTTCAACGGGGGAAAATCAGATTTTAAGTTTATCTTTTATTGGAGGAATTATTGATGGGGTCAGAGAATGGAGTCAAAAAAATACCTTAATGGGGCCAGATAGTAGTACCTTTCCGATTGTTATGGACTCTCCTTTTGGTAGTTTAGATGAAATTTATCGGCGACAAATTGCTAATATTATTCCTCAATTAGCGAATCAATTAATTGTTTTAGTTACGAAGACTCAATGGCGGGGAGAAGTGGCGCAAGAGATGCAAAAACGCATTGGGCGAGAGTATGTTTTATCCTACAATTCTCCTAAAAATGATTGTGAGGAAGACTGGATAGAATTAGCCGGAAATCCTTATCCTTTAGTCCATCAAAGTCCGAATGAATTTGAATACACGGAAATTTTAGAAGTGGAATATGATTTTTAGTTTTATCTAGCATAAATTGTACCTATTTGTGGATAAAAATTTGCTTGACGTCAAAACGTTTACAAAAATTTATACTTATCCTTTCATCCTAGGGTTACGCTTAAAAATCCGCAGTAAAAATGAGAGAGAAATGGACTATTTGACAGAGTGGACAGAAAGTGGCGTTGACGAAGAACTAACTCAACTGAATGTGATTCCTTTGGAGGGGTATCGTCCGTTAGATTATCTTCTCTATTCTGATACTATTCCTAGATTAAATACAGGTCGAATATCTCAACCTATTCTTAACCGTTATCAGCATCTTTATGAAGGTGGTTGGTGGTGTTCTGGGATGGATATTTTGACCGGAAATCCTGATTTGTGGGGATGTTTTAAGCCCATCAAACCCCGTTTAACTTCAGACCAGCGTAAATTAATTAAATATGAACATCCTCCTAACACACCAATGGGGATTTTTGCACTAAGAATTTCTCTAACAATTTGGGAACGAATTGCTCACAAATATGGTGTTAAAATTAATCCTTCTGACCTGCAACTCCATCAACCAGATTTAGGATTTTGGGGCTGGGTAATTGATCATCATGAACTGCCTTTATGTATTACAGAAGGGGCGAAAAAAGCCGGAGCATTACTAACAGCAGGATATATTGCAATCGCACTTCCAGGGATTCATAGCGGCTATCGAGTTCCCCGTGATCAATATGGAAATAGAATCGCTAAACCTGCTTTAATTCAGCAGTTACAGCAGTTTGCAACTCAAAATCGTAAGATTTATATGGTTTTCGATCAAGATACTAAACCTAAAACGATTAAAGCTGTTAATTCGGCAATTCAGCAAACCGGATATTTATTCACAAAAGCAGAATGTTCTGTCTATATAGTCACCTGGAATCCAAAGTTAGGTAAGGGAGTTGATGATTTAATTACAGAACAAGGTCAAACTATATTTGATCAGGCTTATCAAAATGCAACACCGTTAGAAACTTGGCAGGCTTTTTTCTTTAATCGGTTAACTTATCCGGCAGATATTGACCTAAATAGTCGTTATTTATCCTCGATAAAAATACCAGAATCTGCTAAATTAATCGCGATTAAATCCCCCAAAGGAACTGGAAAAACTAAAGTCCTAGAAACCATAGTTAAAGATGCAATTAAAAATGGTAAGTGGGTATTAGTCATCGGTCATCGAGTTCGACTTATTGAAGCGTTATGTCAACGGTTTGGATTACAATACATGAAATCGGCAGTTGCCGCCCCTAATTCTGCTTTAGGATATGGATTATGTATTGATTCTCTGCATCCTAATTCTGGGGTTAAATTTGAAGCCAAAGACTGGTCAAATGGGTTAGTGATTTTAGATGAAGTTGAACAAGTTTTATGGCATGGATTAAACTCGGAAACCTGCCAAAATCATCGGGTTTCTATTCTTAAATCCTTTAAAACCCTAATGCAAAATGTTTTAGGGGGAAATGGTCAAGTAGTGATTTCCGATGCCGATTTAAGCGATATTGCTATTGATTATTTAACTAGCTTATCGGGGGTACATCTGCAACCTTTTATTATTCAAAATGAGTGGAAACCCTCAACGGATGAAGCAGGGAAAATCTATAACTATTTAGGAAATACCCCTGACCAACTGGTAAAAGATTTAGAACAACATATTGCCGAAGGAGGGAAACCTTTTGTTTGTTTATCTGCCCAAAAATTAACCAGTCAATGGGGAACTCGCACCCTAGAAACCTATTTAAAAACCCAATTTCCAGAGCGTTCAATTCTGAGAATAGATTCAGAATCCTTAGCTGATCCTAGCCATCCGGCCTATGGAGCAATTTCTAACTTTAATAATCTGCTAGAATTATATGATATTGTATTAGCTTCCCCTTCGATTGAAACCGGAGTTAGTATTGAAATTAAGAACCATTTTACCTCAGTTTGGGGAATATTTCAAGGGATTCAAGCGGAAAATTCTGTCCGTCAAGCATTAGGAAGAATTCGAGACAATATTCCTAGATTTATTTGGATGGCAAACCGAGGATTTAATCAGGTGGGAAATGGGTCAACCTCTATGAGTTCTTTACTTAGTAGTGGCAAACAATTAACCCGCTTAAATATTCGTTTGTTGCAACAATCTGATTTTGAAGAATTAGATGATTTAGAAATGGGATTTCAAGCAGAATCATTGATTTGTTGGGCAAAAATGGCAGTCCGATTTAATGCGGGAATGGCTCGTTATCGAGAAACTATTTTAACCGCGTTAATTGCCGAAGGTCATGATATTATTGAGATTCCACAGGCAAAAAAAATACCCAAAAACTCAATTAAATCAACTCAAAAATTTAAACCTGAATGTTCAGAACGTCCCAGCCTCAACGAACTAATTCTAGCGGTCAAAGATCAGAATTATCAAGCGGAATCTTTGGCGGTGATTAAGGCTCCAGACCTAAGTGATAGTCAATATTACTATCTCCAAAAACAATTAATAAAAACCCCTGAACAACGCCGGGCTATCCGTAAATATGACTTAAAATTACGCTATGGGGTTGCTGTTACTTCTGATATAATTAACCAAGATGATCAAGGATGGTATGAACAACTCAGAATTCATTATTTCTTAACCGTTGGTCGGCCCTATTTAATCGGTCGAGATGCGTTGATGGCTAGGCGGTTAATGGAACAGGGACAGGGGAATATTTTTGCTCCTGATTTTAACCGTTCTCAGTTGGGTGCTATCATTGGAATTATGGAATTATTGGGGATTACTGCCTTACTAAAAAATCCAAAACGAGATTTAAAAAATACCGATGTTGACCTACAAACTATTGCCGAAATTGCCCTAAAAGATCGAAATGCGATCAAAACTATTATCGGAATTGGACTGGCCAAAAGTTCTAGTCCAATTACGATTTTACGGCGGTTTTTAGATAAAATTGGCTATGGTTTAACCTGTGTTCGCTACCAAACCGAAGGCAAAAAACGAGTCCGAGTTTATCGCCTGGTTAACCCTCAAGATAACCGAGAACAAATTCTTCAACATTGGTTAAAATTAGAAGGTCAATATCCGGGTAAATTAGACATTATTGTTGCTGAAAATCCTCCCACTCCCGACCCTTTCCGATTTACTCCTAATTACATCCAACTCTCCCTATTTAAGTCCTACTAACATCTTATCCCCCCCTTTCTAATGGGAGCTAGGGGGGATCTTCTTAGGTAATATAGGTGGAGATCCCCCCAAACCCCCTGCTTCCCAAGGGGGGGATAAGAGTGAAGTGTGATCGCTCTGATTTGAGAAAAATAAATACATAAAAAGCGTGGCGATCGCAGTGCGCCGCTTTACCTGCTATTAATCTTGTGGCAGATTTAGGGATGAAACGATTGACAATAAGCAAGTATTCCATTAGAGATGATTTGGGATAAACTAATATAGATGCCAACTTGAATCTTGAGGAAATTCTATGACAGCAGCAGTGATTGCAGAGCATATTGAAATTACTACCGGAGTGTGCGGCGGTAAACCGCGCATTGCTGGACATCGGATTAGAGTTCAAGATGTTGTAGTTTGGCACGAACAGATGGGAATGTCCCCTGATGAAATTGTGTCGCGGTATCCTACAATCACTTTAGCGGATGTATACGCAGCTTTGGCTTATTACCACGATAATCTTGAGAAAATTCGACAACAAATGCGAGAAAGTGAAGCTTTTGTGCAAGAATTGCAAGCCAAAATTCCTTCCAAGGTGCAGCAGAAATTAAGAGGACATAATCTTGGAAAAGATCCAGTTTCATTTGGATGAACAAGTCGAATTGGCGATCGCAGAAGCTTTAAGAAGGCGCGGTATTGATGTCACGACTACACCAGAAGCGGGGCTTTTAGGTGCAACTGATGAAGAACAATTAGCTTTTGCAATTTCTCAAGAACGAGTAATCTTTACCAAGGATGATGATTTTTTAGCACTTCATCAGCGCCGTTTAGAGCATTACGGTATTGCTTACTGCCATCAAAATAGTCATTCACTTGGTGAAATTGTGCGTGGCTTGATTTTGATTTGGGAGGTACTTGAACCGTCGGATATGCAGAATCATATAGAGTTTATTTGAAAAAAGCGATCGCAGTTTCTCTATTCTACAAGGCGATCGCTCTGACTTGAGAAAAAATATATAAAAAGCGATCGCGATCGTAGTGCGCCGCTTTACCTGCTGTTAATCTTGTGGCAAATTTAGGGATGAAAAGATTGACAAAAAGCAAGTATTCCATGATAAAATCTATCCGATATTGTTAGAAGAAATGATCAGGAAAAACAACTAATTTGAGCAATATGTGAGGTGAAAAAAGAGCGATCGCGCCCCTATCCCCAAACAAGCGATCACTGGAAATCCCTTCGATCTAAAATGTCATTTTGCCCCGATCTCGGCTATAATAATCCTCATGTCCTCTTTTAGAAAAGCTTTATGCCAGAAGTTACACGATTTTACGGAATAATCATCAAAATTTTCTTTGGGGATCACCCACCTCCTCATTTTCACGCAGTTTA
>DMPJ01000228.1:6233-6926 GCA_003456035.1 Planktothrix sp. UBA8402 | reverse complement strand
TTGTTTAATTCGGTTCATAATTGAAGCTTCATCTAAGGTTTCTAAAATATTTTGAACCACCGCTTTTGGCCCTTCTTCTCCCCAGGATGCACCATTGACTAAATAGGCTTTTGTTACCTGTCCAATAGCATAACCAGAAACCCCGGCGATCGCAGCTTGGGGAATAGCAACAGATAGATAGGGAATTAATGATAATCCTCCAGTTGCCGGGGCGGTTAATCCTAATATACTTTTTAAAGAACTTAAACCAAAATTTGCCACTAATTCACTAGCAGTAATTCCTCCCATACTTAAAGCAATTTTTTGTAATAATTCCACCGCTCCCTNNCATTTAGATAAGGTTAATATTAACGCCACATCGATCACCGCTCCGCTTAATAAATCAATCATCATCATTGGGTTTAAGGCGATCGCAATTGATTTAGTCATCACCCCATTCCAAATCACTCGGTTGGCACTTTGTTCTCGAATTTCCATTTTTCGCCTGACTAATTTCTCATTAATATCTCCCGCATATAACATGGTATTTAAGGCGACTAATGATTTCCCTTCCCGATCCAAAATCTCTAATATTTTTAACTTTAATTCCTCAATTTGAGGTTCTCCCCTGGTAATTTCGGTGCTTAAAGTTCCATCGGGACGACGAATAGCTTTAGCGACCAAAGGAGAAGCCGCCGCCATCACAATTTCATC